>DASQMT010000148.1:0-5212 GCA_035645355.1 Solirubrobacteraceae bacterium
TCGGAGACCAGGTAGCGGCAGCCGTCCTGCTCGCCGGCGTCGAACAGCGCGACGATCGCGTCGTGATCCAGGCGCGCGACGGCACGTGCCTCGCGCTGCGCCCGTTCCGGCGCGGGTCCGTCGCCGGGGATGACCTTGACAGCGACGGGGCGGCCCAAGAGCTCGTCGCGCCCGGCGTACACGGTGCCGAAGCCACCGGCCCCGATGCGTGCGCCCAGGCGGTAGCGGCCCATGGCCAGCCCGGGCTCAGCGATCGCCGGCAGCTCCTCGGTGGCTTGCACTCGGGACGGCGTTCCACGCGCGCGGGAGAGCACCTTTACGGTGCACGGAAGAGTTCACGGCCCGCGACCGGGAGTCATCCCGCCGCCGCGCCTCATATCCTTCACGTCCGATGACCCCGCCGTGCGACGAACGTACGGCCCTCGAGGAGACTCCCTGACTTGTCCTTCTTCGACGAGGACGACGAGCCCCGCACGCGAGTGCGGCCCAGGCGGGCGGGTTCCTCGCGCGCCGCCGGCGGCTCCCCGGACCGCCAGACCGTGCTCATCCGGCAGCTCGTGCTGTTCGGCGGCTTCATCCTGATCCTGGCGCTGCTGATCTTCGTGATCGACGGCTGCCGCGACTCGGCGCGCGAGAGCGCGCTCAAGGACTACAACCGCGACGTCGGGGCGATCGTGCGCGACTCCGACAGCCAGGTCGGCAAGCCGTTCTTCGACCTGCTGCGCAATCCGAGCCAGGGCGACATCTCGACGCTGATCGCCGGCTACAAGGTGCAGGCCGAGTCGCAGTACCAGCAGGCCAGGCGCATCGACACGCCGGGCGACATGGCGGACGCGCAGCGCTCGTTCCTGATCACGATGGAGATGCGCCGCGACGGGCTGCAGTCGGTCGCGGACCGGATCCGGACGGCGCTCAGCTCGGATGCCGAAGCGGCCGACAAGGCGATCGAGGAGATCGCCGGCGCGATGTCCATGTTCCTCAGCTCGGACGTCATCTACACGTCGCGCGTGCTGCCGCTGATCGACGCTGCGTTACGCAAGGCCGACGTCGGCTCCCAGCGGCTCCAGCCGACCGCTTTCCTGCCGGGCGTGCAGTGGCTCGACGCCAACGTGGTCGCGGACGCGCTCGGTCAGCAGCTCTCGTCGGGCAGCGGCACGAACGGCCGCGAGCCCGCGCCCGGCCTGCACGGCACCGGCATCGACTCCGTCCAGGTCGGCGACCAGACGCTGACGCCTGACGCCGCGAACCGGATCGCCTACGGCGCCGACACGGAGTTCACCGTCAACTTCACCAACCAGGGCGAGAACGACGAGGTCGACATCGACGTGGTGCTGCGGATCGAGGGTGGGCCCGAGCCACTGCGGGTGCAGAAGACCGTCGCCTCGGTACCGGCCGGCACGGCGGCGTCCGCGACGCTCGGGCTCAACACCGCGCCGCCGCTCGACACCCCCGTGACGATTACGGTCCAGGTCAAGCCGGTGCCGGGCGAGGAGAAGAAGGACAACAACACGACCGAGTACGACGCGGCCTTCTTCCGCGAGTAGCGCTCGGGTTCTCGGCGGGTGGACGAACTGACCGATCCGGCGGGTCTGGCGGCCCTGGGCGCCGGTGCGGTGGCGCTGCTCGCGCTCGTCCTCTCCGTGGTTCTGGCGGTGCGCGTTCGCCGGCTGCGGGCCGCCCAGCGGATCGTGCTCGGAGAGTCGGGGCGCGACGACCTCGTAGATCACGCCGCCGGCCTGCAGGCGGCGTTCGTCGCGCTCCACGAACGTGTCGAGGAGGTCGCCGAGCGGCTCGAGGAGCGCGTGGAGCAGGCCGAGCGGCGGCTCGACGGCGCGATCACCCACCGCGCGCTCGTGCGCTACGACGCCTACGGCGAGCTCTCGGGCCACCAGTCGGCCTCGCTCGCGCTGCTCGACGCGGATCGCAACGGCGTCGTGCTCTCCTCGATCGCGCATCGCGACACCGCGCGGCTCTACTGCAAGCAGGTGCTCGCGGGGCGCGGGGAGCACCTGCTCTCGCCGGAGGAGGAAGAGGCGATCCGCCGCGCGCTGGCGGGCCAGCACGGCACCGCCGTGCTCGAGGACTGATGCGGGCCGCATACCTCGGCCCGGAGGGGACGAACTCGCACGAGGCGCTGCTCGACGCCGGGCTCGGGGCCGAGCACGTCGGCCTCCCGACAGTGGCCGCGGTCGTCGCGGCGGTCCAGGAGCGAGTCGTCGATCGCGCGCTCGTGCCGATCGAGAACTCCCGCGCGGGCGCGGTCGCGGCGACGCTCGACGCGCTCGTGTTCGACGCGCCGGACGTGCGGATCGTCGGCGAGCTCGTGCATCGCGTGAGCTACTGCCTTGCGGCGGCCGAGAGCATCGCCCCGCGCCAGATCGGCACCGTTCACTCGCATCCGCAGGCGACCGGCCAGTGCGCCGGCTTCCTGGAGTCGCGGCTCCCAGGTGCGATCGTGGTGGCCGCGGCGTCGACGGCCGGGGCGGTGCGGGCGGTCGCGCGCGGGGAGGCGCTGCCCGGCCCGACGCCCCACGCGGCGATCGGGACTCGGCATGCGGCGGCGCTCTACGGGGCGGTCGTGCTCGCGGAGCGGATCGAGGACGACGCGGAGAACGCGACCCGCTTCGCGTGGATCGCCCACGTTGACGACGCCGGCCCTCCGGGCACACCCGACGCCGGCCGCAGCCCCGCCATCGGCGCCGGTCACACCGCCGCTTCAGGCGCCGACGACCCTCTCGCCCCCGCTGTCGCTGGTCCCCGGATCAAGACGGCGCTCGTCTTCTGGGGGAGCGGCGACCAGACGCCCGGGTGGCTCGTCGGCTGCTTGGGCGAGTTCTCCTCGCGCGCGATCAACCTCACCCGGATCGAGTCGCGACCGCGTCGCGTCGGCCTCGGCAGCTACATGTTCTTCTGCGATCTGGAAGGGGCACCCGGGAGTCCGGAAGTGACCGCCGCGATCGCCGGCCTGGACGCCCATTGCGAGGCCGTGCGGGTGCTGGGCTCCTTCCCCGCTGCAGCCTGAGCCGCCCGGATCACCCACTACACTCCGGGGCCAGCGATGGCCATTGCCGTACCCCCACCAGCGGGGTCCGTGCCGCTCGTCGACCGCCGGCGGCACGGATCGGGCGCCGACGGCTCCAGCCGTTGGTCAGGGGGTCGTGTGCTGGTGCTCAACGCGACGTACGAGCCGATCAACGTCTGCACGGTGCGGCGTGCGACGGTGCTGCTGCTGAAGCACAAGGCCGAGGTGATCGAGATCGGCCCGCACGACCTGCACTGGGCGTGCGGATCGATGAGCAAGCCGGTCGTGATCCGGCTCGTCACGTACGTGCGCATCCCACGCGACACGCACAAGCGCAAGATCACCCGCCGCGCCGTATTCGCGCGCGACGGCTGGGAATGCCAGTACTGCGGCGCGCGCACGAGCCTGACCGTCGACCACGTGATCCCGCGGTCCAAGGGTGGCGGCTCGGACTGGGAGAACATCGTCGCGTCGTGCGCTCCCTGCAACCGCCGCAAGGGGGACCGGCTCCCGCACCAGATCGGCATGCACCCGCGCGTCAAGCCGCGGATGCCGAGCCCGAACGTCTTCATCCAACTTGCCTCGCCGACGATCCCGGCGACCTGGAAGCAGTACCTGCTGCCCGAGGCCGCGTAACTGGAGCCCGTCCCCGCCTTTCGCTACTCTGCGCAGACCAGAGAAAGGGGGTGGTCCGAACTTGAGTGACAGTTTATACGGGACCCTGGAGGTGCCCGGCCGCTAGTACCAGCCTGGTGCTGGACCCGCTGGTCTGCGGAATCCACACCGTGGCGCCGCCGTCATCAGCGCCGGAGTTAGTCCCCCCGGCCGCTCAGACAAGCTGGCGACGGCCAAGTAGTCCAGCAAGCAGTTTCCGAGGGCCCCGATGTCGATCGGGGCCCTCGGTCGTTCGGGGCTACTCCTCGAGGTCCGAGTCCGGCATCTCGTCGGACTCGACCTCCGGGATCGAGAGCAGTCCCTCCTCGTCCGGATCGCCGATGAAGACCGCGTCGCCCTCGAGCGCCGGCTCGTCGGCCACCCCGGACGCGTCGAGCGAGACCGCCCCCTCGTCGGCGATGGCGGCGGTGGTCTCGGATTCGATCACGAGCGCCACCGCGGAGACGAGATCGTCGTCGCGCACGTTCATCAGCCGGAAGCCCTGCGCGTTGCGACCCAGCGGGCGCAGGTCGCGCACGCCGATGCGCTGGATCATCCCGTTCTGGGAGATGAACACGAGCTGGTGGTGGTCGCGCACGACGAGCGCAGCGGCCAGCGCGCCCTTCGCCTCGGTCTGCTGGATCGTCTTGACGCCCTTCGCCCCGCGGCTGGTCTTGCGGTAGTCGGCGACCAACGTTCGCTTGCCGAAGCCGTTCTCGGTCACGACGAGCAGGTACTGGTCGTTGCGCGCGATGTCCATCGCGATGACCTGGTTGTCGCCCTTGACGTCCATGCCGCGCACGCCGGACGTGTCGCGTCCCATCGAGCGCGCGTCGTCCTCGGAGAAGCGCACGGTCAGGCCCGCCTTCGAGACCATCAGCACCTCGTCGCCCTCGTCCACCCGGCGGACGGCGACCAGCTCGTCGTCGTCGCGGATCTTGATCGCGATGATGCCGTCGGCCTTGATCGGCGTGTTGTAGGTCTGCAGCTCGGTCTTCTTCACCGTGCCGCACTTCGTGGCGAACATCAGGTAGGCGGACTCGGTGTAGTCGCGCGTGGCCAGCACGGACTGGACCCGCTCGCCCTCGCGCAGCGGCAATACGTTGCCCAGGTGGCGGCCCTTGGACTGACGCGACGGCGCGTCGGGCAGGTCGTAGACCTTCGACCGGTAGACCTTGCCGCGGTTCGTGAAGAACAGCAGGTAGTCGTGCGTCGAGCAGACAAAGAGGTGCTCGATGTAGTCCTCGTCCTTCATCCCCATGCCGGTCACGCCGATGCCGCCGCGACGCTGCTGGCGGTAGGTCGCCAGCGGCAGCGACTTGATGTAGCCCGACCTGGTGATCGTGATCACCATCTGCTGGTCGGCGATCAGATCCTCGATGTCGAGGTCGTCCTCGGCATACGTGATCTGCGTGCGGCGCTCGTCCCCGTAGCGCTCGGAGATCTCGGCGAGCTCTTCCTTGATCACCGACAGGACCTTGCCCTCGTCGCCGAGCAGCTCGCGCAGCTCGCGGATGCGCTCGAGCTTGTCGGCGT
>DASQMT010000149.1:0-2402 GCA_035645355.1 Solirubrobacteraceae bacterium
GCGGCTTTCGGCGCCCGACTGCAACGGTGACGGTGAGCTGACCGCCGGTGACCTGCTGCCGGGTGAGCGGATCTCCATCGGCGTCACTCTGCCGATGGGCGCCGATCGCCTGCCGCGGGTGATTTCCGCGCGCAGCGTCGCCTGCGCGTCGTTCGACTAGAGCAGCGTTCCCCGGTAGCGTCGCTTTCGATGGCTGCTGCCCGCGTGCGCGTCCTCGTCGCCGACGACCACCCGCTGTTTCGGGAGGCGGTCGTGCGCGCGGTTCGCGAGCGTCCGGAGTTCGAGCTCGTCGCCGAAGTTGGCGACGGGCTGGCCGCGCTGGCGGCGATCGCGGAGCTCGCGCCCGACGTGGCGGTGCTCGACGTAAAGATGCCGGGCCTCACCGGACTTCAGATCCTCAACGCAATCCGCCGCGACGGCCACGCCACTCGGGTGATCTTGTTGTCGGCGTTCCTGGACGGCGCGGTGGCGTTCGAGGGGGTCGCCGCCGGCGCGGCGGCGTATCTGTCCAAGGAGGCCGACCGTGGGCGGATCACCGACGCTGTCGCCGCGGTGCATCGCGGCGAGACGGTGTTCGACCCGGAGATCCAGGCGGGCCTGGCGGCGGAGATCCGCGCCCGCGGCGTCACCGACCGACCCGTTCTCTCCCCTCGAGAGCGGGAGGTGCTGAGCGCGATCGCCGAGGGGCGCAGTGCGCCCGAGATCGGCCGCGAGCTCTTTCTGTCCACCGCGACGGTCAAGAGCCACCTTCAGAGCCTTTACGAGAAGCTCGGCGTGTCCGACCGGGCCGCGGCGGTCGCGGAGGCGATGCGCCGCGGCCTGCTCGAGTGACCGACGCGGCTGAGCGCGCGCGGACGGCGGGCGGCGTCCTGGCCGTCATCCGGATGACCGCGATCCCCGTCTTCTTCACCGCCGAGCGGATCGTCGAGCACCCCAACCAGAACTCCGCGCCGTTCGACGTTCTCATCTTTCTGGCCGCGCTTTATGCCGCAGTGGCGCTGACCGGCGAGCTGCTCGGCCGGCCGCTTGGGCGGCCCAGGATTCTTGCGGCGATCGATCTTCTGGGTATCGCGCTGCTGGTCGCCACCTCCGGCGGCCCGTTCTCGCAGTTGCGCTATGCGTTCTTTCTGGTGCCGATTGGAACTTCGCTGCTGCTCGCACCCGGCCCGACGGCGGTCGTCTCCGCCGCGGCGGTGGGCCTGTACGCGATCATTGCGCTCACCTACCCGGATCCTGAGCTCGCGCGTGAGGATTGGGCGGGCTTCGAGGTCACCCAGGCGCTCTTCCTCGCGTGGATGGGCGTCGCTGCCACGCTGCTTGCTGGTCTGCTCGCGCGCCGGACCCGCGAGGTCGAGCGGCTGTCAGCGAGCCGAGGGCGGCTCGTCGGCCAGGCGCTTGACGCCGAGGACCGCGCGCGCCGCCGGCTCGCGGAGGCATTGCACGACGAGGCGCTGCAGAACGTCCTCGCTGTGCGGCAGATGCTCGGCTCGGCCCGGCCGGAGGACCTGGATCTGCTCGTCGACGGCCTCGATCGCAGCGTCAAGCAGATACGCGAGGCCGTCTTCGATTTGCATCCCTACCTGCTCGAGCAGGCCGGACTAGAGGCGGCACTGCGGGCGGTGGCGAAGGAAGCCGGCCGGCGCGCGGGCTTCGAGGCGACCGTCGCGGTCGAAGAGGGCGCTACCGGTTTGCACGACCAGCTCGTCTTCGCCCTCGCCCGCGAGCTGATCGCCAACGCTGCCAAGCATGCCCGCGCCGGGACGCTCGCGGTCGAGGTGTCGCGTGACCCCGATGCGGTGATGCTCGCCGTCAGCGACGACGGGATCGGGATCGACCCCGCCGCCGCCAGCACAGCGCCGCTGCGCGGCCACATCGGGCTCGCGTCGAGCACCGAGCGAGTCGAGGCCATCGGCGGCACCTTGACCACCGGACCCGGCATCGGAGGGCACGGCACCCGCGTTGTCGCGCGCCTGCCCGCCCCGGCGGCGGAGGTGCGGCCGTGGGTGATCCGATCGGATGACGACGCATCCACCGCCGCTTCCGTCGCTCGGCCGGTTGCCGGATCAGGCGACTGAGGTCAGGATCCTCCCGACCGAGAGGGAAAGTATCCCGTAGGCCGGATCCCGTCAGCACGGCGCCTTGAAAGCGCCCGGGATCGGCGGCGCGCGCGTATAGCGGGCGCCGGAGAGACCTTCGACTGAATCGCGACAGCCGGAGGTCCCATGTTCGCTGCTCTCACCACCACCGTCGACGCCAGCGCCGCCGTCTGGGGCGGCCTGCTCGCCCTGTTCACCGCGATGATCGTCGTCGACCTCAAGGTCGGCTCGGCTCGTGCCGGCCTCACCGTCCGGACCGCCGCGATCTGGAGCGCGTTCTGGGTCGCGGTCTCGATCGCCTTCGGC
>DASQMT010000150.1:0-5075 GCA_035645355.1 Solirubrobacteraceae bacterium
AGTCGGTTGTCGGGGCAGTACTCGATCTATTGGAATAACGACTTTCGCCTGCCAGAATTCGTTTCGCCTGCCAGGCGAGCCACACCTGCCTCGGCTCGCCTTCGGTGACGTTACGGTCGCGCTCGCCTTGGGCGACGTTACGGTGGTAGCACCACTCGCGCGGTCTCGCCCGTGAGCTGGACCTGCGGCTCGACCGTCTCGATCTCGCGGCCGGTCGCCCAGTCGAGCAGCGCCGTGACCGAATCGAACGCGGACAGCTGCTCGAGCTGCTTGAGGGTGGGGAACACGAGCTCGAGCTCGTCGCGGCGATACGCGGCAAGCGCGGCCGCCGGCGCGTGCCAGGCCAAATCGACCATCTCGTGCCCGTCTGCGCGCGCCTCCTGATCGGGCGGGGCGGCGGCGAGAAAGAAGTGGGTGTCGAAGCGGATCAAGTACTGCGGCGGCGTGATCCAGCGCGAGAACTTGACCAGCGCGGCAGGGTCGGGCAGCCGCAGCCCGGCCTCCTCCTCGACCTCGCGCACCGCGGCGGCCCGGTACGCGGCCTCACCCCGTCCGTCCCCGGGATCGAGGGCCCCGCCCGGGAAGACCCACGCGCCGCCCATGAAGCGCGTCGCCGGGTTGCGGCGCAGCAGCAGCACGTCGAGGGCGTCGTCGCCGCCGCGCAGCACGATCACGCTCGCGGCCGGCCGCGGAACCGTCGGCTCGCCGTGGTTCAGCTCTTCTCCCGCGGGAATATCGGCCTCCATGGGGAGGCCGATACTAGGCTCTGGGGAATGACCACCGAAACCGTTCAGCAGTGGATCTGCGAGTCATGCGGGTTCATATACGACCAGGCCGAGGGCGATCCCGACGGCGGGATCCCGCCCGGAACCGCGTTCGCCGACATCCCCGACGACTGGTACTGCCCCGTCTGCGGCGCGCGCAAGTCCGACTTCACGCCCTACGAAGGCTAGGCCGCCAACCGCTCGCCCGCGCGCAGTCCGGTCGCCTCCGCGGTCGCTGCCGCGGTGATCTCGACCAGCCGCGTCAGCTCGTCCGCCGTGATCGACAGCGGCGGCATCAGCACGACGACGTCGCCGAGCGGTCGCACGATCGCGCCGTGGCGGCGGGCGGCCAGCGTCACCTGGTGACCCATGCGCGCCTGCACCGGGAACGGCGTGAGCTCGATCCCGGTCATGAACCCGCGGCGGCGGACCTCCGCGACCGTCGCAAGCGGCACGACCAGCTCGTCGAGCAGCGCGCCGAGCAGCTCGATCTTGGGCTCCAGCCGCTCGAGCGTGCGCTCGGACTCGAACACGTCGAGCGTTGCGAGCGCGGCCGCGCAGGCGAGCGGGTTGCCCGTGTAGGTGTGGCCGTGGAAGAACGTCCTGCGCTCGTGGTGCTCGCCGAGAAAGGCGGCGTAGACCGCCTCTGTCGTGAGCGTCGCAGCCAGCGGCAGGTAGCCGCCCGTGACGCCCTTGGCGACGCACATCAGGTCGGGCGCGACGTCCTCGTGCTCGCAGGCGAACATCGTGCCGGTGCGGCCGAAGCCGACGGCGACCTCGTCGCAGATCAGGAGCACGCCGAACTCGTCGCAGAGCTCGCGGACCGCGCGCAGGTAGCCCTCGGGGTGCACGATCATCCCCGCGGCGCCCTGGACCAGCGGCTCGACTACGACCGCCGCGACGCGGTCGCCGTGCAGCTCGAGCAGCCGGCGCATGTCGCCCGCGTCGCCGGGCTCGGCATGATGGGTGTCGAACAGCAGCCGGCGGAACGTCGCGTGGAAGAGATCGATCCCGCCGACCGACACCGACCCGATCGTGTCGCCGTGATACGCGTCGCGCAGGCAGACGAACTCGGTGCGCTCTGGCTGACCGCTCAGCGCCCAGTACTGGTAGGCCATCTTGACCGCCACCTCGGCGGCGGTCGAGCCGTTGTCCGAGAAGAACACGCGCTCGAGACCCGGCGGCGCGATCGCCGCCAGGCGCGTCGCCAGCTCGACCGCGCCGGGGTGCGACAGGCCGAGCATCGTCGAGTGCGCGACGCGGTCGAGCTGCGCCTTTACGGCCGCGTCGATGACCGGGTGGCGATGCCCGTGGACCGTGCACCACAGCGACGAGACGCCGTCGATGTACTCGTTGCCGTCGGTGTCGTAGAGCATGCAGCCCGCGGCGCGCTCGATCATCACCGGCGACTCCCGCTCCCAGCCGCGCTGCTGCGTGAACGGATGCCAGAGATGGGTGCGGTCGAGCTCGGCGAGGGCGGCGGTGTCCATGGCCGGAACCTAGCCCCGACCCCGGTCGGAATCCGCGGGCACCTCGCCATACTGAGCCGGCATGCGGCGAGCTGATCGATCACGCGGCCGGCTGCCGCAGGGCTTCACCACCGCGCCGCTCACGCCCGCGGACGCGGGCGCCGTCACGCGTGTCTGGCGCACGTCGGAGGAGCACGACGACGGCGACGCGATGGCGACCGAGGAGGACTTCGTCGCCGCGATGAAGCGCCCGAGCATGGACCTCGAGCGCCACACAATCGGGATACGCGACGGAGGGGAGCTGGTCGCGTCCGGGATGCTGTTCGGCGAGCGCCAGGCGTTCGCGCACGTCCTGCCCTCGCACCGCGGACGGGGGATCGGCGCCTGGCTGCTGCGCTGGACCCAGGACGCGGGTCGTGCCGCCGGCAACAAGACGACATGTCAGACGCTCACCGAGAACCAGCACGCTGCGCGCGAGTTGCTGGAGACGGACGGGTACGAGCGGACATGGGAGGAGTGGATCTTCGACATCCGGCTCGAGCGCGAGCCGGACCCGCCGCGGCTGCCGGCGGGCTACGCGCTGCGCGGGTTCGTCCCGGACCGCGACCAGCGCGCGGCGTTCGAGGTCATCGACACGGCTTTCGGCGAATGGCCTGACGCCGAGCACGGGACGTTCGAGGACTGGGCGGCGGAGACGCTCGAGCGGCCCGGCTTCGCGCCGTCCCAGGTCGGGACCGTGGTGGCGAACGGAGAGATCGTCGGCGTGGCCGTGCTGATCGAGGATCCGGGCACGATCTGGGTCAGCCAGCTGGCGGTCGCCCACGCCCATCGCGGGCGCGGGCTGGCGCGCGCGCTGCTGACGCACTCGTTCATCCACGCCTGGCGGACTGGGCTGGGCCGCTGCGGACTGGGCACGGATGCGCGCACCGGCGCGCGCGGGCTGTACGAGCACGTCGGCATGCACGTGCGACGTACCGCGTGGGACTACAGGAAGCCGCTCTGATCGCGGCGTTCAGCCGGCGCTCGGCCTGCGTTCGCTGAAGCGCTCCAGCCTGTCGTCGGGAATCGGCTCCCACGCCGGCGCGTCGGCCACGAACTGGCGCCAGCTCGGGCGCACGCCCGGATCGCCGTCGAACGCCGACATCCGCACGCCCGCCTGCGCCGGGTCGTCGGGGTTGCGGCTGAACAGCTGCGCCCCGCACTCGCTGCAGAAGCACTTCTCCCAGCCGCCGTCCGGGTGCCGCCAGGCCTTGACGAGCTCCCCGCCCTGGAGGATCTGGAGGCTGCGCCCGTCGATCGACGCCGTCGGCGCGGCGGCCGTGCCCGTCCGGCGCTGGCAGCGGGTGCAGTGGCAGTAGCCGGCGCTGCTCGGCGGCTCGGACAGCGCGAAGCGCACCGCGCCGCACAGGCAGCGCCCGGTCAGGGAGGTTTCGGTCGTGGTCATGCCTGGCACACTACGCCCGCAGCTGCGGCAGCCAGTCATCGATCGGCAGCGTCGCTCCTCCCGCCGCGAGCGACCCCGGTGAGCCGTCCGCCAGCCGCGACAGCGTCGCGACGTCGACCGCGCCGAGCCGCGCGATCGTCTCCCGGTTCGAGCGCTCCATGACGCCCGGCCGCCCCGGCCACGGCGTCATCACGACGCCGGCGACCGTCAGGCCTGCGGTGCGTGCCGCCTCGAGTGTCAGCAGCGTGTGGTTGATCGTCCCGAGTCCCGGGCGTGCGGCCACGACGAGCGGAAGCCCGAGCGCGACAGCCAGGTCGCGCACGGAGTGCCGTGCGGTGAGCGGGACGAGCAGCCCGCCGACGCCCTCGACGACCAGCGCGGCCGCGCCCGCCTCGGCGGTCGCCGCGCTCGCGGCCACGACGAGCGCGTCGAGGTCGAGATCGATGCCCGCCAGCTCGGCCGCCAGGTGCGGCGACACCGGCGGTCCGAAGACGTGCGGCGTGACCGCTCGCGCCGCGACGCCGGCCGCCGCCGCGAGCAGCTCGTGATCGGGCGGCCAGCCCGCCGTGGGGGGCTCGTCCGCTCCCGTCACCACCGGCTTGAAGGCGGCGACCCGCTCGCCGCGGGCGCGCAACGCCGCGACGATCGCGCCCGCGACCACGGTCTTGCCGGCGCCGGTGTCCGTCCCGGTCACGAACACACCGCGCATCAGCGACCGCCGGCGTGCTTACGCCGCCCTGGGCATGCGCTCCTGCGCGTCGCCGTCGAAGACGCGCGGCGATCGCGCGGCGTCCGGCGACCGCACAGCGTCCACACTGCGCGCGGCGGCGAGCGGACCGGCGGCGGTAGGGCGCAGCCCCTCGTGCAGCGTCGCCTGCGCTATGACCCGCGCCGCGTCGCAGAGCTCGGACCGGGTGTGCGAGGCCATCACGGCGAGCCGGAGCCGCGAGGTGCCCTCGGGCACGGTCGGCGGGCGGATCGCCTGGGCGAACACGCCGCGCTCGAGCGCCGCCTCGCAGATGCGCAGCGCCTGCCCGGCGTCGCCCACGATCAGCGGGACGATCTGCGTCTCGGAGCCGGCGACGTCGAAGCCCTCGCGCGCCAGCGCGGCGCGCAGCGTTGCGGCGTTGACGGCGAGTCGCTCCACGCGCCGCGGCTGCTCTGTGACCAGCTCCAGCGCCGCCATCGCAGCCGCCGCCGCGGCCGGCGGCAGGCCGGTGGAGAAGATCAGCGCGCGCGCGCTGTTGACGAGGTAGCGCGCCAGAGCGGCATCGCACGCGACGAACGCGCCGTACGAGCCGAGCGCCTTGCCGAGCGTCCCGATCAGCACGTCGATCTCGCCCTCGAGCCCCGCCGCGGCGACCACCCCGCGGCCGCCCGGCCCCTGCGTGCCGGTGC
>DASQMT010000151.1:0-1866 GCA_035645355.1 Solirubrobacteraceae bacterium
CCGCACGCAGGCCACGGCGCTGCGCCGCGGTCGGTGCCGCGGGCCGGCCCGAGTAGCGCTGCTCGCGCAGCGCGCGCACGTAGCCGACCGCGCCGGGCCAGCCGGAGAGCTCGCGCTCGATGCGCGCGAGCGTCATGCCGGGACCTGCAGCGTGGAAGCGCGCGCGCCGCAGGGCGCGCTCGAACTCGGCCATCGGCCGTTGTGCCGGCGGTGGCAGCCGCCTGCGCCGGCGCCGCTCGACCAGCGCCGCGACGACCAACAGCGCCGCGAGCGCCCCGGTGAGCGCGAAGCCGGTCCAGCCGCCGCCCTCGTCCTGCGCCTGCACCCGGCCGCTCTGAGGGTCGCTGGAGCGGTCGCCGCTGAGGTTCGGCGCGCCCGGCAGGCGCCCGGTGCCCGGAGCAGCGGTGTCCTCGCCGGCCTGTGCGCGCGCCGGCGCGGCGGCGGGCGTCGCGTCGCGCGTCACCCAGCCGAAGCCCGGGAACCACGCCTCGACCCAGGAGTGGGCGTCGAGGTCGCGCACGACGTACTCGCGCCCGCGGTCGTCGTAGGAGCCCGAGGTGAAGCCGGTCGCGACCCGGGCGGGGATGCCGGCCATCCGCAGCAGCAGCGCCTCGGCGCCGGAGAACTGCTGGCAGAAGCCGATCTTGGAGTCGAACAGAAACCCGTCGAGCGTCTCGGAGGCCCGCGGCGGGCGCTCGGAGTAGCCGAAGCCGTCCTCCAGCAGCGCCTCGATGCGCTCGACGTACTCGAACGGCGTCGCCGACTGGCGCTTGAGGCGCTGCGCGAGCGCCCAGATGCGCGCCAGATCGCCGTCCTCGAGGATCCGCGCGGCGGACGGCTCGAGGTTGCCGAAGCGCTCCGCCACCGGCTTGCCCCGCTCGCCCCACAGCGGCCACATCACCCGGTAGGGCACGCTGGGATCCCTACCGGCGCCGTTCGCCGGCTCCGCGCCCGGCTCCTCGACGTAGATCCACACGTACGCGCGCATCCAGTCGCCGTACTCCGTCTCGGGGCCTGCGCGCAGCTGGCGCTCCGTCGGGCGGGGCGTGTAGACCTCGGCGGAGTAGGAGTCGCCGCGGCCGAGCCCGTCGGGCGCGTGGTACACGCCGCCGCCGATCGGGAAGGACGCCTCGCCGTAGACCGCGGTCGCGACCCCCGCCGTCACGAAGCTGTCCGAGCGCAGGTTGCGCACGGTCACCTCGATCCGCTGTTGCCAGCGCGCGATGTCGAGCGGGCTGTCGGGCAGCTGTGCGACGGGGCTCTCCATGCGCCGGCGCGGGTCCTCCCGCCAGCTGCGCCCATCGAAGAGCTCCAGGTCGCGAGCTTTCCAGTACGCCGGCACACGTGCCTTGATGCGCAGCAGCTCGCGGCCGTCGCGCGGCCAGTCGAGCGGGCTGTAGTCGTGGTTCCAGTTGAACGTGACCGACTTCCCGGCGGCCGTCTCGACGGCCCAGCTCTCGTAGTCGAACCAGGGATCGTCGCCGTCGAGCGCCGGCGCGGCGATCAGCGCCCCGACCGCGGCCGCGACGGCGACCGCAGCGGCCGCGCGGGCGTCGCGCGCATGCAGCTTCTCGAGCCGCAGGAACGCGACCATCAGCAGCGCGAGGATCGCTCCCCCGAGAAACTCGATCTGGAAGCTCAGGATCACGACCGGCACCGCGTAGAGCGTCAGGAGCGCCAGCAGTGCCGCCGCCGGGAAGCCGGTGCGGTCGGCGCGCGGCCAGAACGCAAGCAGCGCGGCCAGCACCGCCAGCAGCGTGCCGCCGGCGCTGATCGCGAGCCGCGTCCACTCGTCTACGCCGCGGTACGGCACGCGCACCCCGGGCAGCGCCTCGATACCGCGGCCGGCCCCGCCGAGCAGCACCC
>DASQMT010000152.1:0-5290 GCA_035645355.1 Solirubrobacteraceae bacterium
TTCGGGCTCGCCGCGGTGGAGGTCTCCGATCGCGACATCCTCTGGGGGGTGGCGATGGAGCTCGCGGGAGCGGCCTGACTACGCCAGGTTCGACGAGCGCGGATAGGCGACCGTGGGGTCGGTCATGACGTTCACGAGCGCCGGCCCGTCGACCGCCAGCGCGCGCTCGAGCGCCGATCTCAGCTCAACCGGCTCGCGCACGAGCAAGCCGTGCCCACCGAGTGCCTCGACGACGCTGTCATAGCGCGTGCCCGGCCGCAGGTCGGCCACGACCGAGTAGCCGTAGAGCGCCTCCATCGGGTGCTTCTCAAGGCCCCAGATGCCGTTGTTGCCCAGCACGCCGACGACCCCGACGCCGTGGCGCGCGAGCGTGTCCCATTCCATCCCGGAGAAGCCGAACGCGCCATCGCCGAGCAGCAGCACGACCTGGCGCCCGGGCCGCGCGAGCTTGGCCGCCAGCGCGTAGCCGGGCCCGCAGCCCAGGCAGCCGAACGGGCCCGGGTCCAGCCAGCAGCCCGGTTCGTAGGACTCGATCGCGCGACCCGCGTAGGAGGCGAAGTCGCCGCCGTCGCAGATCACGATCGCGTCGCGGTCGAGCACCGCCGCGAGCTCGGCGTAGACGCGCAGCGGATGCAGCGGCGCGCGCGGGTCCGCGAGCTGCTCGGCTTCGGCGGCGCGCAGCCCCTGCTCCACACCGCGCAGGTGGTCGATCCAGGCGCGCGTCGGGCTGCCGCCCGCGGCAGCGCCCGCGAGCGTTCGCAACGCGCCGGCCAGCTCGCCGTAGAGCTCGGCCGCGACCGGCCGCGGATGCTCCCGCTCCGGCTCGGCGACATCGATCACCACGAGTTCGCAGTCCTCGCCGAACGCCTGGCCGAAGCCCAGCCGGAAGTCCATCGGCACACCGATCACGAGCGCGACGTCGGCCCCTGCAGTCCCGTGCGGCGCGCGCGCGAGTAGAACAGCGGATGATCGGCAGCAAGGCAGCCGCGCGCGAGGCCGTTGAGGAAGACGGGCACGCCGGCCGCCTCCGCCAGCTCGCGCAGTGCGCCCTCGCCATGGCCCCAGTAGAGGTTGGTGCCGGCCATGATCACGGGCCGCTCGGCGTCGCGCAGCAGCGCCGCCGCACGGTCGAGCATGCGTGCGTCGGGCGACGGTGGCGCGTGCGTCGACAGCTCGGCCGGGTCCGCCTCCTCGGCCTCCATGAAGACGTGGTCGAGCGGCAGGTCGACGAACGCCGGGCCGGAATGTGGGCGCAGCGCCTCGGCCCACGCGTCGTCGATCAGCCCCGGGATCTCAGCGGTCGAGGTGGCGGTCGCGGCGAGCTTGACCAGCGGTCGCACGAGCGGGACATGATCGATCTCCTGCAGCGATCCGCGCCCCCAGCGCATGGCCGGCGCACGGCCGCCGAGCATCAGCAGCGGCGAGTGGTTCTGCTGCGCGGAGCCGAGCGCGCTCATGCCGTTGGTGACGCCCGGCCCGGCGGTCAGGGCGCACACACCGGGCTCGCGCGTCACCTTGGCCCAGCCCTCGGCCGCGAACGCGGCAGCCGACTCGTGGCGCACGTCGATCAGCTCGATGTCCTCCGCCCGGCAACCGTCGTAGACCGAGAACAGGTGGCCGCCGGAAAGCGTGAAGACGCGCGTCACGCCGTGGGCCTTGAGTCGCCGTGCCACAAGGCGCCCGCCGTGCAGCTTCTCCGGCTCGTGTCCGTCCGTGCTCACCGCGCCGCAACATACCCCGGTTCCGGGTACGCAGGTCTCGGCGCTGATCGGCCTAACTCTGGGCGATGCGGGCGACGCGCGCGGCGAGCAGCGCCTCGCCTATCCGGCGTTCGCCCCAGTAGAGCGCGTGCGCGAGGCGCAGCGCCGGCAGGCGGTCGGCGCCGGCGGCCAGCAGCGAACGCCCGGCCCCCTCGATCGCCCCGTCACGCCCCGTGTCCCCCGCGGCGAGCAGCGTGCCGTCGAGCACGACGCCGGCCGCGGCAGCCGCCTCGGCCAGGATCTCCGGGTCGTCGAGGTCGAAGCCGCCGCAGAAGGCGAGCCGCGTGGCGGCCAGGACGAAACCGGCGCCGCGGCCGCACTCGACCGCGTGCGAGGCGACGCGCATCGCTGCGGGCACGGGTGCCGGAAAGCGATCAGGCCAGACCAGCGGCAGCCGCAACTCGGCGGCGCGCTGCTCGGCCGCCCGGCGGACAGACGCCGCGTACAGGTCGCTGTCGACAGCAGTCGAGCGCTGCAGGGAGTCGGTTGCGGCCGGGCACCAGACGACCTCGTCGAAGCTGCGCTCGACGCGCTCGGCAGCGAGGTAGGTGAATGGGCAGGCGAGGTCGAAGAAGAACTCCGCGCGCGTCCGGACATGGCGCTGCGCAGGCTCTTGCAAGCGCTTCGCCTCCCTGCGATCCGACAGCACGATCACTTCCCCCACCGTGTCCTCCACTCGTCCGGTTTCGAGCGCCCGAGCGGCCGCCCCAGCGCAATCAGCAACGGCAGTAGCGCAGAAAACTTGCGCCCAGGGGGTCCAGGACCCATCACCCGTCCGGATGGGGTTCGCAGCCCATGGGTAGTCCAGATCACCAAGAGGTAGGGTTCCACCTTGTTGCAGTCTGTTTCGAGGTCGCCCCGCCACCCGCCGGATTCTGAGCGGAGGTCCACCATCCCCCCTATTCCCCCGCCCAAGCGCCACCCATATGACCAATGGTCACCAGATGCCCGAGCGCTCGACCTCGTGGGCGACAAGTGGACGCTGCTGATCATCCGCGATCTCGCGGGGGGGCCGCGGCGGTTCGTCGAGCTGCAGCGCGTGCTGCCCGGCATCTCGACCGAGCAGCTGCGCTCGCGCCTGAACCGGATGGTCGCCGACGGGCTGCTCACCCGCCAGCGCTACCGCGAGGTCCCGCCGCGGGTCGACTACGAGCTGACCGAACGCTCGCACGAGCTGATGCCGGTCCTCGGCGCGCTCGCGCGCTGGGGCTATGACTGGAGCTGGAGCGCCCCGCGCAGCGGCGAGAACGTCAACGTCGGCGCCATCTTCCGGCTCGCACCCGGGCTGCTCGCGCCGCCTCCCGAGGTCACCGGCAGCGTTGACCTCGTGCTGGCCGGTGACGACGAGGACCGCGTCTTCCGGCTGAGCGCCGACGACGGGCGCGTGACGATCAGCGAACGGCCCGAGGGAACGGCCGATGCGGTCGTCACCGGAACGGAGGAGGCGTGGATCAGCGCACTCGGGCCTGACGGCGCAGTCGACTCGCTGGAGGTCGAAGGCCGGCGCGAGCTCGCCGAGGCCCTGCTGTCGGAGTTCACCGCTGCAGCCGCAAGGCGCGCGGCTCAGCACGCGGCGTAGCCGAGTCGATCGCGTAAAGGATGTGCGGGCGCCCATAGGCGACTCGCTGCTCGCGCGCGCCCATCCCGAGCTTCTCCAGCACCCGCCGCGAAGCGAGGTTCGCCGGCTCGACCTGCGCCACCACCCGCGGTGCGCGCAGAGCGGTGAACGCATGCTCCACGAGGGCGCGGCCCAGCTCGGTCGCATAGCCACGGCCCCAGGCGGCGCGCGCGAGCGTGTAGCCAAGCTCCACGTCCGGTCCCTGCCCGCCGAGCGGATGCAGACCACCGTCGCCGAGCAGCGCACCTGTCCTGCGCTCAGTCACTGCGAGGAAGGAGTAGCCCCTGCGGGCGAGCACCTCGCCGTAGATCCGCAGTGCGTTCGCGGTCTCGGCGAGCGTCTCATGGGCGCCATGGCCGACGTAGCGCATCACCTCCGGGTCGGAGTAGACCGCGTGGATCAGCTCGTGGTCGGCCGGTGCGAACGGTCGCAGCAGCAACCTTGCCGTGGTCAGCTCCACAGGCACATGATGGCGCGCGCGTCCGAGCGCCCTGCGATGGGACATGCTGTCGCGATGGCGGCGTCGCGCAGCGCGGGGATCCTGTTGCACCGGCCGGGGGCCGACGGTACCGAGGTGCTGCTCGTGCACCCCGGCGGTCCTTTCTGGACGCGGAAGGACCTGGGCGCCTGGTCGATCCCGAAGGGCGAGCTCGACGAGGGCGAGGATCCACGCGCCGGCGCGCTGCGCGAGTTCGAGGAGGAGACGGGTACGCGGCTCCCCGCCGGCGCGCTCACCGAGCTCGGCGCCGTGCGGCTCAAGAGCGGGAAGGTCGTGCTCGGCTTCGCGATCGCGGGCGACCTCCACGCGGCCGCCGTCGCCAGCAACACGTTCGAGCTCGAGTGGCCGCCACGCTCCGGCCGGATGCAGTCGTTTCCGGAGATCGACCGCGCGGAGTGGTTCGGCCTGCATGCCGCCCGCGAGAAGCTTCATCCGGCGCAGGTCGCGTTCGTCGACCGTCTGGAGGCACTGCTCGGCGCGGACGGGTGAAGCGATGCCCGAAGTCGCTTATCCCCGGATCTGGGTCGTTTCCTCGACCAATGGCGCGATGCTGGCCGGCGTCATCGGATAGCGTGGTCGCAACCGCGGCGGCTCTAAGGCCGCCGCCTGGACGATGGGGAGGTTCTTTTGAGCAGACTTGCTCGCCGCGCCGCTTTGCTGGCCGCGGTATCGACTCTGATAGCGGCACCGGTGGCCATATCGGCACCGTCGACCGATTCCTCGGCACTGCGCGAGGCGGTCACGACTGGCGGGATCATGGAGCATCTGGAGGCGTTCCAGACGATCGCCGATGAAAACGACGGCGTCCGCGCTTCGGGCACGTCGGGCTACGACGCCTCGGTTGATTACGTCGTGAGCCAGCTTGATCCGAGCTACTTCGACATCGAGGTGCAGGAGTTCCAGTTCGACGTGTTCCGCGAGCTGGCACCGGCCGAGCTCGAGCAGATCTCGCCGACCGCCACCGTCTATGACAACGAGGACCCCGACGCCGTCGTCTACACGATGGAGTACTCCGGCTCGGGCGACGTGACCGGCACCTTGGTCGCCACGAACGACATCGTGATCCCGCCCGGGGCGGAGGCGAGCACGTCGAGCTCGGGCTGCGAGCTCGCGGACTACCCGACGGCGCCGACCGAGCCGGCGATCGCGCTCGTGCAGCGCGGCACGTGCGACTTCGTCGTCAAGGCCGAGCTCGCCCAACAGGCCGGCTATGAGGCGATCATCATCTTCAACGAGGGCCAAGAAGGTCGCCAGGAGACGCTGAACGGCACGCTGAGCGCCGACAACACGTCCACGATCCCGGCCGTCGGCGTCGACTTCGCGACCGGCGAAGCGCTGTACAACCTGCTCCAGTCGGGCGAAGAGGTCACGATGCGCGTGGCGACGTCGGGCGAGATCCTTGTCGACCAGACG
>DASQMT010000153.1:0-10877 GCA_035645355.1 Solirubrobacteraceae bacterium
GTCGCGGCCGGATCGAGCACGGCGGGGGTCGCCGGATCGGAGGCGATCGGCCCGGCGCCGGCCGGGAGCGCGGTCGTGTTGGCGCGCGTCGTGTCCACGGCCGAGGTCTCGGCCGCGGGCGCGCCGTCCGGTCCGGCGACCCGTGCTGCCGCCGGGGTCCCGCCGGTGTCGGCGGCGCGCGAGCGCTTGATGCGTCGCAGGAGTCCGCTCATGGTCGATCCCGAGCGCGGTCGCCGACGCGCTCGAAGCGCCGAGTATAGGCCGGGCCTGCGGCGTATCCGCCCACCCGGCCGGGAGCGGCCAGCTCGCGCCACGCCTCGACCACGCGCTCGGCCATCCGGTCAGCGGAGAACAGCTCCGCCCGGGCGCCGCCGTCGACACGCGGATCGGACGCCTCGAGCGCCGGCCGCAGGGCCGCGCGCCAGCGAGCGGGATCCCAGGGCTCGCAGAAAGCGCCGTCGATTCCCGCCAGCGCCACCGGATGGATGCCGACCGGGGTGCCGAATGCCGGCACGCCGCAAGCCAGCGCCTCGATCACCGCGAGCCCGAAGCCCTCGTCCTCCGACGGTACGAGCACCGCATTGGCGGCGTTGATCCAGTACGGCACCTCCTCCGGCGCCACCGAGCCGAGCGTCAGCAGCGGCACCTCGCCGGCCGCCTCGCGCGCGCGGTCGAAACGCTTCAGCGGGCGGGCGGGGTCGTGCGGGAACAGCAGGTACGGCCCGGCCGGGTCGAGCCCCAGTCGCGCGCGCGCCTCGCTGCGCGCGATCGGCCGGAAGCGATCGAGCGCGATGCCGACCGGGAGCACCGCGACACGCCGGCGCACGCCCGCGCCCGGCAGGTTGCGGCTGAACGCGCGCGAGACGGCGGCCGGCAGGGCGGTGAACGGCAGCGCCGCGCGCGTGACCAGGTTGGAGCGGCGCACGAACAGGTCGTTGCCGTGCAGGGTCACCGCGACCGGGCCGCGGCGGGCGGCGAGCGCGGGCAGCGCAGCGAGCCCGAAGTGCGCATGCACGACGTCGAACGGCGCGCCGACGCGAGTGTGCCGGTGGATCGTCGCGATCGCGCGCAGCAGCGCGCGCGGACCGGACTGGAACGCGAGCACCTGCACGCGGACTCCCGGCCGGCGCTCGAGCGCCCTGACCTGGTCGCGCACGAAGACGCCGCGCTGCGGCGCGGCGGCGGACGGCCACATGTTCGTGACGACGAGCGCGCGCAAGAGCGGCGAGCGTACTTTCGTCACCGACTTGTCGCACTTCTGGCCCGAACGCGCGTGGAGCCGTTCAGACGTGCGCCCGAGCATCGCCCAGGCTCCGCCCACCGTTGCGGCGGCACGAGACGACAGGAGGCTCGAGGTGCAGTGGCTCTACGAGGTGCAAGGAAGGTTGCACGCGGGGTGCGCGCGGGCGGCGAGCGAGGCACGGGGACAGGGGACGGTCGAGTACGTCGGTCTGATCCTGCTGGTGGCGGTCATCCTGGCCGGGGTCGTAAAGGCGAGCGGCGGCCTGAAGGACTCCACGATCGCCGAGGCGGTGATCAAGAAGCTCAAGGGCGCCATCGACTCGGTCGGCGAAGGCAAGTAGATGTGCGGGCATGGCCGTCTCGCGTGCCAGACTCAGCCCGATGACCGTCGCCCCGGATGAGGTCCGCCGCCGGCCGGTCGGGGTGTTCGACTCCGGCGTCGGCGGGCTGACCGTTCTGCACGAGCTGCTCGTCCGGCTGCCGCACGAGGACTACCTGTACATCGCCGACTCGGCGCGCCTGCCCTATGGGGCGCGTGCGCCGGCGGAGCTGCAGAGGTTCGCGCTCGAGGTCGCCGACGAGCTGATCGCGCGGCGCATCAAGCTGCTCGTCGTCGCCTGCAACTCGGCGACGGCGGCGGCACTGCCCGTGTTGCGCGAGCGGCTGATGCAGACGACGCTCGGCGTCGAGGTGCTGGGCGTCGTGCAGCCGGCCGCGGTCCAGGCGGTCGCCGCCACGCGGCGTGGCAAGGTCGGGGTGCTCGGCACGCCGGCGACGGTGGCGACCGGTGCCTACGCGGCTGCGATAGCGGCGATCGACCCGTTCGTCGAGGTGATCTCAGTGCCGTGTGGCGACCTCGCGATGCGGATCGAGGAGGAGACCATCGACGTGCCGCTGGTGGAGCAGGTGCGCGGCTACTGCGCGCCACTTCGAGCGGCCGGCGTCGACACGGTGGTCCTCGGCTGCACGCACTATCCGCTCGTGCGCCCGATCATCCAGCGGATGCTCGGACCGGACGCGGCGATCGTCACGTCGGGAGCGCCGCTCGCGCGGCAGGTCGAGCACGTGCTCGGCACGCGCGGGCTCGACAGCCCGCATCGCGGCGAGGGCGCCTACGGCTTCCTCTGCACGGGCGCGCCGGCCACGTTCCGCGCGCAGGGCACGCGCTTCCTGCAGCTGCCGCTCGGAGAGGTCGAGCAGGTGCTGCTCGGCGCCACCGGCGGCGGCGCGGTGGCGGCGTGACCGGCGGGCGCCGCGACGGGCGCGCGGCCGACGAGCTGCGCCCGGTCACGATCGAGCCCGGCTTCGTCGCGACCGCCACGGGCTCCGTGCTGATCTCGTGCGGCGGCACGCGCGTCATCTGCACGGCGTCCGTCCAGGACAGCGTCCCACGCTGGATGGCGGGCAAGGGCCGCGGCTGGGTCACGGGGGAGTACGGGATGCTGCCCGCGTCGACGGGCGAGCGCAAGCCGCGCGACGTTACGAAGGGCAGGCCCGACGGGCGCACCGTCGAGATCCAGCGCCTGATCGGCCGCTCGCTGCGCGGGGTCGTCGACCCGGCGGCGCTGGGCGAGCGCACGGTGTACGTCGACTGCGACGTGCTGACGGCTGACGGCGGCACTCGCTGCGCGTCGATCACGGGCGGCTTCGTGGCGCTCGACCTCGCGCTACGGCGGCTCGTGCACGAGGGCAAGCTGAAGGCCGTCCCGCTCACGGGCACGCTCGCCGCCGTCTCGTGCGGCATCGTCTCGGGGCAGCCGCTGCTCGACCTCGACTACAGCGAGGACTCGACCGCCGAGGTCGACGCCAACGTGGTGATGACGGGCGACGGCGGGCTCGTCGAGGTCCAGGCGACGGCCGAGCGGACGCCGCTGTCGCGCACACACCTGGACGAGCTGCTGGCGCTCGCACAGCAGGGCATCGAGGGCCTCCGCGCGGCGCAGGCCGGCGCCGTCCGGTAGGGGCGGAGCCGGTGAGGCTCGTGCTCGCCACCCGCAACGAGCACAAGCTGCGCGAGCTCGGGCGCGTGCTGCACGGCGTCGTGCTCGAGCCGCTGCCGCCAGGGCTGGAGCTGCCGCCCGAGCGGGGCGAGACGTTCGCCGAGAACGCGCTCGGCAAGGCGCGGGCGGCGGCGTCAGCGCTCGGCCGCGCGGCGATCGCCGACGACTCGGGCATCGAGGCCGCGGCGCTGGGCGGAGCCCCCGGCATCTTCTCGGCCCGTTTCGCCGGGCCGGGCGCGACCGACGCGCTCAACCTCGCCAAGCTGCGTGCACGCGCGCCGGCCGGATCCGGCCTGCGCTACGTCTGCGTGATCGCGCACGTCGAGCCCGGTGGCGAGGAGCGCACCTTCGAGGGCGTCTGCACCGGCACGCTGGCGGTCGACCCGCGGGGCGCCGGCGGCTTCGGCTACGACCCGGTGTTCCTGCCCGACGACCCCGGCGACGGCCGCACGATGGCCGAGCTGTCCGAGCAGGAGAAGGACGCCGTCTCGCACCGTGGGCGTGCGGCGCGCGCGCTGCTCGCCTGGCTCGGGCCGGAGGGGCAGGGGTGACCGTGGGCCGGCCGCAGGTTCTCGAGGCGGCCGTCGGACCGCCTGCGGTGCAGGCGGATCCCGGCGCCGCGCATGCTCGGCGCCGCTCGGCGCTGTTCAGCGTCGCGGCCGCCGTCTTCCTGGTCGCCCTCAAGCTCGGCACCGGCCTGGCGACCGGCTCGCTCGCGTTCCTGGCCGAGGCGGCCCACTCGGCCACGGACCTCGTCGCCGCGCTGCTGACGCTGTTCGCGGTGCGGGTCGCGGCGCGCCCGCCCGACCAGGAGCACCACTACGGCCACGGCAAGGCGGAGCACCTGGGCGCCCTGGCAGAGAGCGCCGTCCTGCTGCTGATCGCGTTCGCGATCGGCGTCGAGTCCGTGCACCGCGTGATGACCGGCGGCAGCGAGGGGGTCGAGGCGGCATGGTGGTCGTTCGCGGTGCTCGCCATCGTGATCACCACCGACGTCGCCAGGATGGTCGCGAGCGACCGCAGCGCGCGCCGCTACGGCTCGCCGGCGCTGGCGGCGAACGCCGTCCACTTCGCCTCCGACCTGGTCGGCTCACTCGCGGTGCTGATCGCGACGATCCTGGTCGCGAGCGGACGGCCGGACGCCGACGCGTATACGGGACTGTTCGTAGCCGCGCTGGTCATCGGGCTCGCGCTGCGGCTGCTGTGGCAGTCGGTGCAGGTGCTGATGGACCGGACGTCGGTGGACGCCGAAGCTCGCATCCGAGCTGCGCTGAGCGACTTGCGCGAGCCGCTCGAGCTGCGCCGCGTGCGCGTCCGCCACGCCGCCGGGCGCCACTTCGCGGACCTCGTCGTGGGCGTGGCGTCGGACACCGGCGTGGTCCAGGCGCACGCGACTGCCGACACGATCGAGGAGCTGGTGCGCTCGGCGCTGGGCAACGCCGACGTCGTGGTGCACGTCGAGCCGGTCGCGCCGGAGGGCGGCCTGCGCGAGCGCGCGACGGCCGCCGCCGCCGGGATGCCGGAGGTCCGCGAGGTGCACAACGTGCGCGTGATGCGCGTCGGCAGCGCATACGAGGTGTCACTGCACGTCAAGCTCCCGCGCGAGCTCAGCCTGGCGGAGGCCCATGACGTGATCGAGCGTCTCGAGTCCACCGTGCATGGCGCGGTCCCGGAGCTGCGCAGCGTGCACACCCACATCGAGCCGCTGTCGCGCACGGACTGGGCGTCCGCGCCGGCCCCGGACGTGACGGCGATCGAGCGTGCCGCCGTCGAGGAGACGGTGCGCGGGATCACCGGCACGCAGCCCGCCTCGGTGCGCTTCCGCGACGCCGAGCGGGGCCGCATCGCGCTTGTCACGATCATGCTGCCGGGAGAGCAGCCGCTGCCGTCAGCTCACCACCATGCGGGCCGCATCGAGGAGGCGGTGCGCGAGCGCTGCCCGACCCTCGCCGACGTGATCGTCCACACGGAGCCCGAGGCGGCGCCCAGCGAGCTCAGCGCAGATTGATCCCTGCCGAGAGCGCGATCGCGAGCAGGACGCCGGCGTAGCCGAGGTAGCCGGAGAGCAGCAGGATCACGCAGAGGATCAGGCACGCGGCGACGGTCGTCAGCCACACGATGCGGGAGAACGGCACGGACACCTATTGTGACGCCATGACGGCGGCGCTCACCCCCGCGCTCGCGCTCGACTACGTGCGCGAGCTGTCCGCGGACGTCCGGACAGGCGTAGTGCTCGACGCAGCCGGTGAACTGCTCGCGGGCCCGCCTGTGCTGGCCGGGCCGGCCCGTGCGCTGCTCGCTGCGGGCGGGCGAGCGGACGAGCTCGAGGCGGTCAGCGGCGACTGGGTCGTGTGCGCCGTGCGGACGCGCGAGCATGCCGCGATCGTGGTCTGCGGCCGCTTCGCGATCGCCGCCATCGTGCGCCAGGATCTGCGCGCCGCAGTGGCGGCCCTGGCCGGTCGCTCACCGGAGGCGGATGCGCCGTTGGAGGCGTTCGACGGCGCACCGCCGCAGGCTCTGTCTCAGGCGGTGGATGCGCTGATCGCCGCCTGCCGGCGCGCCCCGGGCGCGTAACCACGGCTACTCCCCGCGCCCGAAAAGCTCGCAAACTGCGGCCTTTTCGCCCGAACCACGGTGCAGAGCCAAAACAGCGTCCGAGCCCCTTGTTAGCTTCGCGCCCACCACGACCCCTACGAGGGACGAAGGAGGACTCATGACGAAATCGGATTTCGTCGACAAGGTCGCCGATACCAGCGGTCTGTCGAAGAAGGACGCCGGTTCGGCGGTCGATGCGGTGCTGAAGTCGATCGAGGATGCGCTGCGCTCAGGTGAAGACGTCTCGTTCACGGGCTTCGGCAAGTTCCACGTCGCCCAGCGCGGCGCACGCGAGGGCCGCAACCCGCGTACCGGCGAGACGATGCAGATCGCCGCGAGCAAGGTGCCGCGGTTCACGGCCGGATCGGGCCTGAAGAAGGCCATCAAGTAGCCCCGGCGGGCGACGCCTTGCCGCCTGGGTCCCACGGACCGCGTCCGCGGGAGCAGGCCGGCGGAGCGTCGCCCGCCGAGCCTTTCGGCGACCGCCTCGTGGCGGCCGTCGCCACGCGCGAGTCCCACGTCGTGCTCGGGATCGACCCCGATCCTTCGGCGCTCTGGCCGACGGCGCTCGAGGGCATGGCCGAGTCGCGCGCGCGGCTCGTGCTCGCGCTGGCCGACGCCGAGCGCTCGGTCGGGCTCGACGCAGGCCAGGGCGACCGCGCGGCGCGGCTGGAGACGGCGGCCGCGGTGCTCGCGCACTGCCGTGAGCTGATCGATGCCGCGGGGCCCGCGTGCGTCGCGGTCAAGCCGCAGCTGGCCTGCTTCGAGCGGCTCGGCTTTCCCGGCTGGCTCGTCCTGGAGGGGACGATCGCCCACGCGCGCGGCCAGGGGCTGCTCGTGATCGCAGACGCGAAGCGTGGCGACGTGCCGACGAGCGCGCAGGCATATGCGCAGGCGGTCTTCGCCGGCGTCGCGACGCCTTACGGGCCGAGCCCCGGGCTCGCGGCTGACGCGGTCACGCTAAACCCGCTGCTGGGTCGCGACTCGCTCGCGCCGCTCGTGGCCGGCGCGCGCGCGCTCGGCGGTGGCGTCTTCATTCTGGTGCGCACGTCCAACCCGGACGCGTCCGACCTGTTCGACGCCGAGCTCGCGGCAGGCGGCCCGCTCTGGGAGCTGATCGCCGGCCGCGTGGCCGCGGCCGGCACGGCCGGTCCCCGCTCCGGGCTCGCCGACGTCGGCGCCGTCTGCGGCGCGACGGTCCCCGGGCACCTTGCGCGCATGCGCCAGCTGATGCCGCGGACGCCGTTCCTGCTGCCGGGGATCGGCGCGCAGGGCGGCTCGGTGGCGGAGCTCGCGCCAGCGTTCGCCCCCGGCCGCGCCGGCGGGCTGGTCAGCGCCTCGCGCTCGATCGCCGGCGCCCACGAGACGGCTGGGACCGACCCGGCCGAGGCCGCGCGCGGCGCGGCGGAGCGGCTCCGCGAGCAGGCCTGGGCGCTCGCCTGAGCGCCGGGTCTCCGCCCGGCCCCCGGGTATCATCGAGCGCGATGGCCGGACGCAGCCCCGCGCGTTTCCTCGCGCCGCTCGCGCTGGTGGGCTTTGCGCTGGCCCTGTTCCTCGTCGTCTCGAGCACGACGAAGGACACGCCCGGCGAGCCGGGCGTGCGCGGCACCTCCGCGCCCGCCCAGGCGACGCCCGCGCCGAGCGCGAGCAAGCAGCGCAACCGCAGCAGGAAGACCTACACGATCAAGTCCGGTGACACGCCGTCGGGAATCGCCGTCAAGGTCGACGTCCCGCTGGACCAGATCCTCGAGCTCAACCCGGATCTCGACCCGCAGACGCTGACCCCCGGCACGAAGATCAAGCTCCGCTGATGCATCACCGCGCCCGCCGACCGATGCCGGTGCTCGTCGTGCTGCTGGTTGCGGCGCTGCTCGGCCCAGGCGCCGCCCGCGCCGCCTCCGGTCCGCCGCCGCTGAGCGCGCCGGCGGCGATCCTGATCGAGGCGAGCACCGGCGACGTCGTCTTCGAGCGGGCGGCCGACAAACGCCGTCCGATCGCCTCGACGACCAAGTTGATGACTGCGCTGCTGACGGTCGAGAACACGAAGCTGTCCGACAAGGTCACCGCATCGGACTACGTCGCCGCCCCGATCGAGTCCAAGCTGAGCCTGCGCCCGGGCGAGCGTATGACGGTCGCCGACCTGCTCCGCGGGCTGATGCTGGAGTCGGCCAACGATGCCGCGGTCACGCTGGCCGAGAGCGTTGCCGGCTCGCGCACGGGGTTCGTGCGCCGGATGAACAAGCGCGCACGTGAGCTCGGACTCCGCAACACGCGCTACTCGAATCCGATCGGCCTCGACGCGCCGGGCAACTTCTCCTCCGCGCGCGACCTCGCGCGGCTCGCGGTGGTCGTGCGCCGCCACCGCTTCCTCCGCAAGCTGGCCGATCGCACGTCGGCGACGCTCACGACCGGCGACCGGCCACGCACGATCCGCAACCGCAACCTGCTGCTCTCCCGCGACCGCTTCGTCAACGGGCTCAAGACCGGGCACACCGGGATGGCGGGCTACGTGCTGGTCGCCACGCGCACGCACCGCCGTGTGACGCTCGTCTCGGTCGTGCTCGGCGCCCAGTCGCCGGCGGCGCGCGACCACGACGCGCTCGCCCTGCTGCAGTGGGGCGCGAGCCGCTACGAGCGGATCCACCCGGTGACGGAGGGGACCGTCGTCGGCCGGCCCGAGATCGAGTATCGGCGCGGCGCGACGCTCGCGCTGGTGACGCAGGGGTCGGTGCGCCGGACCGTGCGCACTCGCGAGCGGATCACCGTCGAGGACGTCGGCGTCCCGTCCACCGTCGCGGGGCCGATCAGGCGCGGCCAGCGCTTCGGCTTCCGCGAGGTGCGTGCGGGCGGTCGCCGAATCGCGAGGGTGCCGATCGTGTCGTCGGCCGCGGTTTCGGCGGCGGACGTGTCCGAGCGGACGAAGGACTGGGCCACGAAGCCGCTTGCGCTGCTGCTCGCCGGCTTGGTGCTGGGCGCTACCGTGCTGGTGGCCCGCCGGGTGCGGCGTGGTCCTGCCCGTCGCCGCGTCCGCGGCTCGGAGCCCGAAGCCGCATGATCCTGACCGTCACCCTCAACACGGCGATCGACAAGACGCTCGCCGTGCCGAGCTTCCGCCTCGGCCGCCGTCATCGCACGGTCGAGCAGACCACGATGCCCGGCGGCAAGGGCGTCAACGTGGCACGTGTGCTCAAGACGCTGGGCGCGCCGGTGATCGCGACGGGGCTCGCGGGCGGCGCGACCGGCACCCGGCTGGTCGAGCAGCTCACCCAGCTCTCGGTGCTGTCCGACTTCGTGCGCACGCGTGAGGAGTCGCGCACCAACACGGCCGTGATCGACCCGACGACCGGCGAGCAGACGGAGATCAACGAGCGCGGCCCAGCGGTCTCCGAGCAGGAGGTCGAGCTGTTCATCGACAAGCTGCTCTACCTCGCCAAGGGCGCCTCGATGTGCGTGTTCGCCGGCTCGCTTCCGCGCAACGTCGACGTCGACGTCTACGCCGGGCTGATCCGCGAGCTCAAGCGGCTCGGTGTCGTGACGCTCGTCGACACCGATGGCGACCCGCTGCGCCGCGCGGTGCGTGCTGAGCCCGACTTGATCTCGCCGAACGTGCTCGAGGCGGAGGAGCTCGTCGGCCACGAGTTCAACGAGCACGAGGACCACTGCATCGCGGTGCGCGAGATGGTCGAGCTCGGTGCGCGCGAGGCGATCATGACCGCGCCCGACGGCTGCTACGCCCAGACGCTGCCCGCCGAGCCCGGCGCGCCGCCGACGCTCTACCGCCTACGGATGCGCCCGGGCGCGATCGAGCCGCGCGCCACGGTCGGCTCGGGTGACGCGTTCCTCGCGGGCTTCGCCGCCGCGCGCTACAACGGGCTCGCGACCAGGGACTGCCTCGTTCAAGGAGTCGCGTGCGGCGCCCAGTCGACGCAGCACCTCGGCGCGGGCCTGATCGATCCCGGTCAGGTGACGCGCCTGATCGCGGAGGTCGACGTCGAGCAGCCGGCGCTGCCGGCCGAGGTCGGCTGACGACGCGGGCTTGGCTGGCGGCGTGGTGACGCCGTGCAGCCGGTCGTCCGCCGCACCATGGTCGGCCATGATCAGCGTCTCGTTCGAGTCAGGAGATGCACGATCGGCCGCTGGTAGCGTGATCGGACCCTGTCCCGTCCGCCGCAAAACCTAGGATCCCGCCATGGAAGTTGAGATCGGCCGAGGCAAGAAGGCGCGCCGCGCCTACGGATTCGACGACATCGCGATCGTGCCCTCGCGGCGCACGCGTGACCCCGACGACGTCGACGTCTCGTGGACGCTCGGGCCCTACCGCTTCGGGCTGCCGCTGCTGGCGTCCGCGATGGACGGCGTCGTGTCGCCCGAGACGGCCGGACTGGTGGGCAGGCTCGGTGGGCTGGCGGTACTGAACCTCGAGGGCATCTGGACGCGCTACGAGGACGCCGGCGCGCTGCTCGAGCGGATCGCGGGGCTCGACACCGCCGAGGCCACGCGCGAGATGCAGGAGATCTACAGCGAGCCCGTCAAGGAGGAGTTGATCGCCCAGCGGATCGGCGAGATCAAGGCGCACGGCGTGGTCGCCGCAGCCTCGCTCACACCGCAGAAGGTCGAGCGCTACTACGAGCTGGTGCTGGACGCGGGGCTCGACATCCTCGTGATCCAGGGCACCGTGATCTCCGCCGAGCACGTCTCCACCCAGGGACGGGTGCTCAACCTCAAGGAGTTCGTCGGCGAGCTGCCGATCCCGGTCGTGGTCGGCGGTTGCGCGAGTTATCACACGGGACTGCACCTGATGCGCACCGGCGCGGCCGGCGTGCTGGTGGGCGTCGGCCCCGGCGCGGCCTGCACCACGCGCGGCGTGCTCGGCATCGGCGTGCCGCAGGCGACCGCGATCGCCGACGTCGCGGCGGCGCGCTCGCAGCACATGCTCGAGACGGGCGACTACTGCAAGGTGATCGCCGACGGCGGCATGCGCAACGGCGGCGACGTCGCGAAGGCGATCGCGTGCGGGGCCGATGCGGTGATGATCGGCTC
>DASQMT010000154.1:0-6020 GCA_035645355.1 Solirubrobacteraceae bacterium
CAGCGCCATCGGCACCTCGAAGACCCACAGCGCCTCGATCACCGCGCCGCCCTCGCCGGCGTCCTCGTTCTCCTCGCCGGCGAGCCGCCCGGCGGTCTGCATGATGTCGTCGTCGAGCGGGGTTCCGAGCACGGGCACGAGCATCGAGCCGTACCTCGCCTCCACGTCGCGCCGCGTGAGCGCCTGCGCAGGCACGGTCACGCGCTTGAAGATCGGCTTTCCCTCGACGGTGCGGTAGATCACGTACAGCAGGACGCCGAAGGCCATCCAGGCCGCGCCGACGATGCGCGCGGCATCGTGCAGGACCACCACCGAGGCGAATGCGACGGCCGACACGACGGCGCCCAGCACCGCGGTCAGCGGCAGCTCACCGTGCCCGACGCGCAGGTTGAACGGCACCTTGTAGGGCCGGTCGCGCTCGGGCTCACGGAACCGCAGCCGGATCACGGCGAGGTGGACGAGCGTGAACGTGAGCGTCGCGCCGAATGCGTAGATCGCGGCGAGGAATTCGAGGTCGGTGGGGATCACGAGCGCCACGGCCAGCAGCGCCCCCAGGCCGATCAGCACCGCCGGAGTGGCATAGCGCGGGTGCAGCCGGCCCACCAGCGCGGGGATCTGGCGGTTGAGCGCCAGCGAGTAGCCGAGCCGGGAGAGCCCGAACATCGCCGCGTTGCACGCGATCACCAGGATCGCGATCGCGAAGATCGCGATCGCGTAGCGCAGCGGCTCACGCAGCCAATCCTGCTCGAAGCTCGAGACGAGGCCCAGCATCGGCGCCTCGAGCCAGCGGTCGCCGGTCTGCGGCAGCGTCGAGGAGGCGACGACGGCGATTCCCACGTACGGGATCGCGGCTGCCGCGCGCGCCGCGAACAAGCGCTTGAGGCCACGCCGCGAGACGGCGACCTCGCCGGCCAGCGAGGACGACGCGTCCAGGCCGGAGAACGCTGCGATCGCGATCGTGAACGCGAACAGCAGCTCCTCGGCGCTCGGCGATCCGGCCACCGCACCCGGCGCCGTGAGCACATGGGGCTCGAGCAGCAGCGCCAGCCCGAGCACGACGATCAGCAGCTGGACCGCGAGATCCGCGAGGACCACGGACGCCGCCCGCTGCCAGCGCAGCGAGCCGGCGCCGCGCACGTTGACCCAGGCGACGTAGCCGATCACGCTGAAAGCCAGCAGCAACTCCGGCGCCCCTTCGGCCAGCTCGTGCCAGAAGACCGCCAGGTAGTCCGTGGTCGCGAACGCCGTGATCGCGATCAGGATCAGGTAGTCGAGCAGGATCGCCCAGCCCGCGACCAGGCTCCAGAGCTCGTTGAAGCCGTAACGCGCGAGCACCGTCGCCCCGCCGCGCTCCTGGTGCAAGGAGGCGCCCTCCATGTAGGACAGCACGAGCAGCACGAAGAACAGGACCGCCCCCAGCAGCACGAGCCAGGTGAAGCCAAGCGCGTTGGAGACGACGACGCCGAGCGCGAAGTACAGCGACGCCGACAGGAAGCCCTGGACGATCCCGAACAGCGGCGGCGAGCCGGTGCCGCGCTTGAAGGCCTCGGGCTGCTCGAGCCGTTCGAGCCGGCTCATCGCCGCCGCTCCGCCCACAGCCGCCCCGCGCCCGCCGCGACGAACAGCAGCCCGAGCACGATCCCGACCGCCAGCGGTCCGCCGCCCCCGGCGAGCGTGCGCACGACCATCGCCACCCCGAGCACGACCATCAGGCCCGAGAGGACAAGTGTGATCGGGCTCATGCCGGCACCGTGGGGCGCTCGCGGCCGCGGGCGGCTGCACGGGTCGGCCGGGCGGGCGGCCGCAACTCGATGATCACGCGGCAGGGCCGCTCGGCGAGCACCGTCTCGAGCGTCTTGCCGAACACGGACGAGCCGGCGATCCGCCGCGGCAGGCCCAGCACGACCGCGGCTGCGCGCATGTCCTGCGCCTCCTCGATGATCCGCCGTCCGGCCTGGCCGGCGCGCACCTTCTCCCAGTGGCCCGAGACGCGGCCGCCGCCCTGCAGGCGCGCCTGCTCGATGATCGAGTCGGCCGCCGCCTCGGACTCGGGCATCGAGGCATGGATCTCGCGCGAGCTCGACACCGTGATCGTGACGAGCACGTGGATCCCGCGGCGCTTGCGCGCCGCGAGCTTGACCGCCGTCGCGAGCATCTGCTCGTCGTAGGCGTCGTCGCTTAAGTGCACCAGCACGGAGTCGTACTCGGCCTCGTGGTCGACGACCGACTGCGCGATCGCGACCTCGTGCGTCGAGGTGAGGTCGAGCCCCTGGCGGCGCCGATAGGCCGCGTACACGACCACGCCGATGAGCAGCCAGCCCGCGCCGATCGCCGCGACCCCCGGGTTCAGGACGACGATCACGACGAACGCGATCGCCGTGAAGCCGCCGCCGACGAGCGCGAACAGCGGCGCGTCGTAGCCCCCGATGCGCATGTTGCCCGGCCCGCGGTAGGGCCGCACGATGTCGGCTCGCTTCGCTCGCAGGCGCGCCACGGAGGCGTGTGCCATCGTGAACGAGAGCAGCGCGCCGAACGAGTACACGCTGCCCAGCAACGTCTCCTGGCCGGGCAGGATCAGCACGATCGCCGCGCCCGAGAACACGAGGATACGGATCCTGGGCGTGCGGAAGCGCGGGTGAGCCGCCGCAGGGCATCCGGCATCTGGCGGTGGATGCCCATCGAGTACACGAGCCGCGAGACGCCGATGATGCCGGCATTGGTCGCCAGAAACAGGATCGTCGCCGCCAGCAGCCCGACGTAGACCTCCGTCGCGCACCGGAAGACCCCGAGGTCCATCTGCTTGACGACACCGAGCACCGGGTCGCCGGCGAAGCCGCCCTCCTCCTCGGTCAGCCCGAGCTGCGTCTCGTAGCGCCCGTCCTCCCGCGTCACAGGCAGCGCGGAGAGCGCGATCGCCGGCAGCGGGAAGTAGATCGCGAACACGGCGATGCGCACGCGGTTGATCGCCGCGGGGATCGTCGTGGCCTCGTCCTTGGCCTCCTCGGCCATGTTCGAGACCGTCTCCATGCCGGTGTAGGCGAGCATCCCGATCGGGATCGCGAGGATGAAGTTCTCCCAGCTCGGCGCGGTCCCGAGCTCGACGTTGTCGACGAGCTGCTCCGGGGAGAGGATGATCACCGCGCCGATCAGCACCAGCAGCAGCTGGGTGAGGAAGTCGACCACCGCCAGCGTGACGTTGATGCCGGTCGACTCCTTCGCGCCCAGGACGTTTGACGGCCGCCGGCAGGCTGATCACGACGGCGGCGACGATGTCGCCCGGGCTCGTCCTGAGCCACTCGGCGAACTCGAACACGCCACCGATGTAGTGCGGCACGAAGAACGCCGAGATCGCGATCGTGACGGTGTAGGTGAGCATCCCGGCCCCGGCCGCGAAGAACGACCAGAACTCGTTGACCGCGCGCCGGGCGAAGCTCGAGGAGCCGCCCGCCTCGGGGAACATCGCAGTCGCCTCGGCGTAGCTGGCGGCGGTGCAGAAGAAGAAGAACCCCGTGATGATGAAGACGATCGGGGTCAGGCCCAGCGCGCATGACGCGACGAGCCCCAGCGCGTAGTAGATCGACGACCCGACATTGCCGTAGGCAGTGGAGAAGAGGGCGTTGTTGACCCCCAGGACCCGCTCAAGCCCTTCCAGTCGGCGTCTTGCCATTCGTCGGCGCCCGATTGTAGGCCGAGGCAGGACGGCCCCGGTCGGGCGGGTAGGATTCGATGATCACCCGGCATGGTCGTTCCGCGAGCACCGTCTCGAGCGTCTTGCCGAAGACGGATGCGCCGGCGATCCGCCGCGGTAGACCGATCACGACCGCGGCCGCGCGCATGTCCTGCGCCTCCTCGATGATCCGCCGCCCGGCCTGTCCGGCGCGCACCTTCTCCCAGTGCCCTGTGACGCGCCTCCCAGCCTGCAGCTTGGCCTGCTCGATGATCGACTCGGCGACCGCCTCGGCCTGCTCCATCGGCGCGTCGATCGCCAGCGAGTTCGGCACGGTGACGGTGACCAGCACGTGGATCCCGCGGCGCTTGCGCGCAGCGAGCTTCGCCGCGGTGGCGAGCAGCTGCTCGTTGTAGTCGCCGTCGCCGACGTGCACGAGCACGGAGTCGTACTCCGCCTCGTGATCGACGACCGGCTGCGGGATCGCCACCTTGTGTGTCGAGACGAGGTCGAGGCCCTGGCGGCGCCGGTACACGACGTAGCCCGCGACTCCGAACGCCAGCCAGCCACCCCCGGCCGCTGCCACCGTCAGGTCGAGCGCGCTCACCACGATCAGCGACAGCCCCGTTCCCGCTATCCCCAGGAGCGCGAAGGGCGGCAGGTCGTGCCCGCGGACCCGGAGATTGCCGGGGCTCCGGTAGGGCCGGTCCAGGCCGGGGTGCGTGACCCGCAGGCGCAGCACGGCGAGGTGCGCCATCGAGAACGAAAGCATGGCCCCGAACGCGTAGAGCGCACCCAGGAACTCGGCCTTGCCCGGGACGAGCGCAAGACAGGCGAAGCCGGAGAACACCAGGATGCCCAGGTAAGGCGTGCGGAAGCGCGGGTGCAGCCGCCGCATCGCGTCGGGCATCTGGCGGTGCAGCCCCATCGAGTACACGAGCCGCGAGACGCCCAGCACGCCGGCGTTGGTGGCCGCCACGAGGATCGTGACCGCCAGCACGCCGACGTAGAGCTCCGCGCCGACCTGAAGCGGGCCCAGCTCCATCGTCTGCACGATCCCGAGCATCGGGTTGGAGGCGAAGCCACCGTCCTCCTTGGCCACGCCGAGCAGCGTCGTGCAGTTCTCCCCTGCGGCATCGCAGCGCACCGGCAGCGCCGAGAGTGCGATCCAGGGCAGCGTGAAGTAGATCGTGAACACGGCGATCATCACGCGCTTGATGGCCGCCGGGATCGTCGTCGCTTCGTCGCGCGCCTCCCCCGCCATGTTCGAGATCGTCTCGATCCCGGTGTAGGCGACCGTCCCGACCGGGATTGCGATCAGGAAGTCCTGCCAGCTCGGAGCCACGCCGAAGTAGGAGAGGTTGTCGAGCAGCAGGTCCGGGTTGAGGACGAGGAGGATGCCGGCCAACACGAGGGTGAGCTGGCTGAGGAAGTCCACGACCGCGAGCGCGATGCTCACGGCGACCGCGTCCTTGACCCCGCGCAGGTTCACGAGCGCCAGCACGACGATGATCGCGACGCCCAGGAAGACGTCACCTGGCGACGTGCTGAAGTAATCGTCCGTGACGCCGCCGAAGTAGCGCGCGGCGAAGAACGCCGAGATCGCGATCGTGATCACGTAGTTGAGCATCTGCGCCCATGCGGTGAAGAACGAGAGCAGCTCGTTGAATGCGCGGCGAACGAACAGCGATGAGCCGCCGGCCTCCGGGAACATCGCCGTCGCCTCGGCGTACGTGGTCGCCGTGCAGTAGAAGAGCGCGCCGGTGAGCAGGAACACGATCGGCGTCAGCCCCAGGGCGAGCGCGGCGACCAGCCCCAGCGCGTAGTAGATCGACGAGCCGACGTTTCCGTACGCCGTCGAGAAGAGAGCGTTGACCCCCAAGACCCGCTCGAGGCCTTCCAGTCGACGTCGTGCCATCGCTCGCCGCGATTCTAAGATCCTGAGCGTGGCCGAGCTCGACCGCACCGCGCTGGTCGTCGTCGACGTCCAGCAGGCGTTCGCCGACGCCGCCTACTGGGGACGGCGCAACAACCCGGGCTGCGAGGCCAACGTCGCGGCCCTGATCGCGGCCTGGCGCGCCGTGCGGCGCCCGATCGTGTACGTGCGCCACGACTCGCGCGATCCCGGCTCGCCACTGGCGCCGGGCGATCCGGGCAACGCGTTCCGGCCCGAGCTGACCGGTGAGCCCGACCTGCTCGTCAGCAAGCAGGTCAACTCGGCCTTCCACGGCGAGCCCGACCTCGCGGCCTGGCTGCGCGGGCGCGAGCTGGACGGCATCGCGGTCTGCGGCATCACCACGAACCACTGCTGCGAGACGACCGCGCGCGTCGGCGGCAACCTCGGCTTCGACGT
>DASQMT010000155.1:0-4689 GCA_035645355.1 Solirubrobacteraceae bacterium
GGCGGCAGGTCCGCGGTCGCGCAGAGCACATGGCGCGCCTTACCGCGCACCGGTCGCCGCCTGCGCTCGCGCGCCAAGCCCGTAGAGCGCGCGCGCGTTGCCGTCCATCACGGCGTCGCGCCACGCCGCCGGCGGACGCACGGCCCGGGGCTCGTCGAAATCCCAGTGCGGATAGTCCGAGGCGTACATCAGCATGTCCTGGGCGCCGACGTCCTCGAGCGCCGGCCACAGCGCCTCGGGTCGGCGCGGCTGCTCCAGCGGCTGCGTGGTCAGCCGGATGTGCTCGCGCGCGTACTCGCTCGGCAGCTGCTCGAGCCACGGCGTCTCCTTGCGTAGCGCGCGGTAGTCCGCGTCGAGCCGCCAGAGGATCGCGGGCAGCCAGGCGACGCCGCACTCGATCAGCACGAAGCGCGCCGCCGGCCAGCGCTCGAAGACCCCCTGGGCGATCGTGCTCGCCACGTGGCCCATGCCCGTCTCGCACAGCAGCGCATGCGTCTCCCAGAAGAACGTCGGCGGGCCACAGCCGGTCGGGTTGGAGTTCACGCCGCCCTGGCCGCCCAGATGCGCGGCGAGCGGCAGGCCGAGCTCCGTGCAGGCATCCCAGATCGGGTCGTAGAACGGGTCGCCGTAGGGCCGCTGCGCGCCCGTCGACACCAGAACCTGCGCGATCCCGGGGTGACCGCCCAGCCGGCGGATCTCCCGCGCCGCGCCGTGCGGGTCCTGCGGCGCGACCACGAGCGAGCCGCGCAGCCGCGCGTCGCGCGGGAGCCATTCGGCCACGAGCCAGCTGTTGTACGCGCTCGCGAGCGCCTGCGCGTAGTGCGGGTTGGCCAGCGTCGAGACCTCGATCGCCTCCTCGCCGGTCAGGATCGCCACGTCGATCGCGTAGCGGTCGAGCAGCTGCTCGCACATAAACGCATGATCGCTGCCGGCCGCATCGCCGCCCGGCGGGGTGGCATCGACGCGCTTGAAGTCCTCGGGGTGCAGCCAGGGCCGGTGTGCGTGCGGGAACGAGCCACGGCCGCCCGGCAGCTCGCCGCGCTCCAGGTACTCCCGGAACGCCGGCGTCAGATACGGCAGCAGCTCGGCGGTCGAGCGCCAGGCGTTGTGCACGTCGCAGTCGATCATGCCGGCGCCCGTCCCGTGAGCGGCGCCTCGACCCGCGCCTGCCGCTGGAACTCGTAGAGGTCCGCGCGACCCTGGACGAACTCGCGGTCGGGCTGCGGGACGAAGTTCCAGCTCGCGGGCCGTCCCACGTGTAGCGCCTCGACGACCAGCCGGCGCTCGTCCTGGCTGCGCAGCACCTGCTCGCGCAGCAGCGGCATGTCCCAGCGCCGCTGCACTTCCGCGCGCAGCTCCGCGCAGCGCTGCGGCTCCGCCTGCGCGAGGTTCGAGAGCTCGTGCGGATCGGCCTCGACGTCGTAGAGCTGCTCGGGATCGTCGGCGCACCAGATGAACTTGTGGCGCCCGCGCCGGAGCATCACGGCCGGTGAGGTGACGCCCTCGGCCAGGTACTCCGAGGCGACGTCGGCTCCGTTCAACCGCTCGCCCGCGAGCGCCGGGGCGAGACTGCGCCCGTCGAGCCCGCGCGGCTGCTCGAGCCCGCAGAGCTCGAGCAGCGTCGGCACGAGGTCGAGCAGCGAGACCGGCTGCGCGACACGGCCGGCGGCCATCCGGTCGGGCCGGCGGACGATCAGCGGCACCCGCGCCGAGGCCTCGAAGAAGGCCATCTTGTACCAGAGCCCGCGCTCGCCCAGCAGCTCGCCGTGGTCGGTCGTGAAGAGCACGATCGTGTTGTCGTCGAGCCCGGTCTCGGCGAGCGCGGCGAGCACCGTGCCGATGCGCTCGTCGACGTAGCTGATCGCCGCGTAGTAGCCGTGGCGGGCGCGGCGCAGCTGCTGCTCGGAGAGCGCGACCTCGTCGATGCCGGACAGCTCGCGCAGGCGCACGCTGTGCGGGTCGGCCTGCTCGCGCGGGATCGGCCCGACCGCCGGCAGGTCGATCGCCTCCGGGTGATAGCGCTCCCAGTACTCCGGGCGCACCTCCCAGGGGTCGTGCGGATTGGTGAACGAGACGGTGAGGAAGAACGGGCGCTCGCGGTCGCGCGCGAGGTGGTACAGCTTGCGCACCGCTCGGTGGGCGACCTCGTCGTCGTAGTCCATCTGCATCGAGGCGGCGCACATGCCCGGGGTCAGGACGCTCTCCATCGTGTGGTACCAGGGCAGCCGCATCGTCGGCGGCGCATGCCAGTCCGGCGTCCAGTCGAGGTCGGCCGGGTAGACGTCGGTCGTCAGCCGCTGCTCGAAGCCGTGCAGCTGGTCGGGGCCGACGAAGTGCATCTTGCCGCTCAGGCAGGTGTCGTAGCCGGCGGCGCGCAGGTGGTGGGTCACGGCCGGCTCGGAGGCGCGCAGCTCCGCCGCGTTGTCGTACACGCCCGTGCGCGAGGGGAGCCGGCCGGTGAGCAGGCTGCTGCGCGACGGCGCGCACAGCGGCGACGGGCAGTAGGCGCTCTCGAAGACCGTCCCGGCCTCGGCTAGCGCATTCAGGTTGGGCGCCTGGACGACCGCGTGCCCGTAGGCGGGCAGCCAGCACGCCGCGAGCTGGTCGGCCATGATCAGCAGCAGGTTCGGGCGACCGGCAGCCATCGGGCGGCAAACTACAGCACTTGCCTGCGAGCCGGGCTGTTGATATATCAGCTTTCCCTGGAGAGGAGGACGGCGTGGTGGAGTGGAATCGGAACGAGCGCTGGCTGCAGGATGGGATCACCCGACGACAGGTGATTCGGGGCGGTCTCGCCGGCGGCGTCGTGCTCGGCGCGGGTGGCTTCCTGACCGCTTGCGGCGGTGGCGACGACGGCGGCAACGGCACTGAGGAGAGCGGTCAACAGGACACGGGCAGCCTCAGGCAGGGCGGCACCCTGCGGGTGGGCGCCACGGGCGGCGGCGCCGAGGACACCGTCGACGCGCACAAGCCGACCTCGGACCCGGACATCATGCGCGTCTGGCAGCTCTACGAGCCGCTCGCGGTGCGCCCGGCCGACTTCAGCGACCTCGAGATGGTCCTCGCCGAGTCACTCGAGCCCGACGAGGGCCGCGCCGATCGCTGGACGGTGCGGCTGAGGGAGGGCGTCGAGTTCCACGACGGCAAGCCCGTGACCGCCGACGACGTGATCTTCTCGCTGCGCAGGATCCTCGATCCGAAGGACCCCAAGGTCGGCGCGGCGTCGATCGGATACGTGGACGCGAAGGGACTCAAGAAGCTCGACGAGCGCACGGTACGGATCCCGCTGCAATTCCCCAACGCCACGTTCCCCGAGGACATCGGCCAGTACTTCAACGGCATCGTGCCGGTCGACTACGACCCGGACAAGCCCGTCGGCACCGGCGCGTTCAAGTTCAAGAGCCTGGCGCCGGGCGAGCAGAGCACGTTCGAGCGCCACCAAAACTACTGGCGCGACGGCGAACCCTACGCGGACGAGCTCGTGATCATCGACTTCACCGACGACACCGCGCGGGTCAACGCGCTGCTCGGCGGTCAGGTCGAAGCGATCAACAACGTGCCGTTCAGCCAGCTTGCGTCCATCCAGGGCAATCCCAAGTTGCGCGCGGTGATCTCCGAGACCGGCTCGTGGCAGCCGTTCACGATGCGCGTCGACGCCGCGCCGTTCGACGACGTCAAGGTCCGCCAGGCGTTCCGGCTGATCGTCGATCGCCAGCAGATGGTCGAGCAGGTCCTCAGCGGCCAGGGCCGGATCGCGAACGACCTCTACGCGCCCTTCGACCCGTGCTACGCCAAGGACCTCCCCCAGCGCGAGCAGGATCTCGAGCAGGCCAAGTCGCTGCTCGCGCAGGCGGGCCAGAGCGACCTGCGGGTCGAGCTGGTCACTGCCCCGGTGTTCCGGGGGATCGTCGAGGCGGCCCAGGTGTTCGCCGAGCAGGCCAAGGGCGCCGGCGTGCAGGTCAAGGTGCGAAAGGTGGACTCCGGCACGTTCTACGGCGACAACTACCTCAAGTGGCCGTTCGCGCAGGACTTCTGGTCCACGCGCCTGTACCTGACCCAGGTGGCCCAGGGCAGCCTGCCCGACTCGCCCTTCAACGAGACACACTGGGCGGACGAGGAGTTCCAGCGGCTGATCCGGGAGGCGCGCGGGGAGCTCGACGAGGGCAAGCGCTGCGAGCTGCTCGAGGAGGCGCAGAAGATCGAGTACGAGCAGGGCGGCTACATCATCCCGTACTTCTCGAACGCGATCGACGCGCACAGCGCGGCGATCGCGGGCATCCAGGAGGCCAGGTCGGGCTTCACGCTCGGCAATTACCAGCTACGGTCGGTCGGCTTCAAGTCCTAGCCGTCGCCGAGCAGGCGCCGCATCGTCGCGGGCTCGATCGCCCCGACCAGCACATCGGCCTGAGCCAGGCGCTCGGGGCCGAGCGTGCCGGTCAGGGCGATCACCCGCAGCCCGGCCGCCTTCGCGGACGCCACCCCGGCCTCGGTGTCCTCGAACGCGACCACGGCGGCAGCGGGCGGGTCGCCCAGCAGCTCGAGCGCGCGCAGGTAGCTCTCGGGGTCCGGCTTCCCGGCCTCGACCTCGTCGCCCGCGACGACGAACGAGATGCAGCGCTCGAGGCCGGCGCTGCGCACGACCGGCTCGATCTCCTCGCGGGCGGCTCCGGACACGATGCCGACCGGCAC
>DASQMT010000156.1:0-6927 GCA_035645355.1 Solirubrobacteraceae bacterium
CCCTTCGAGCAGGCGCCGATGGGCACGACCGGGCTCGAGACGGCGTTCGCCGCGATCCACACCGAGCTCGTCGTCCCGGGCGTGCTTCCGCTCACGCTGGTGGTCGAGAAGCTCAGCGCCGGCGCCGCGCTGCTGGACCTGCCGACGCCGCGGATCGCCGTCGGCGAGCCGGCCGCGATGTGTCTGATCGACCTCGACACGGAGTGGGAGGCGGGCGAGTCGGGCTACGAGTCACGCGCCGAGAACTGCTGCTTCGACGGGCGCGCCCTGCGCGGGCGCGTGCTCGCGACGCTGGCGGCGGGCGCGGTCGTGTACCGCGAGCGGGCGTTCGCGGTGAGCGCCGCGTGAGTGCTTACGTCCTGTTGGAGGACGGCACGCGCTTCGACGGCGAGGCCTGCGGCGCGCCCGGCCACGCCGTCGGCGAGGTCGTCTTCACGACCGGCATGTCGGGCTACCAGGAGTGCATGACCGACCCGTCGTTCCACGCGCAGCTGATCACCTTCACCGCGCCGATGGTCGGCAACTACGGCGTCAGCGCCAGGGCGATGGAGTCCGACCGGATCCACGCGCGGGGCGCGATCATGCGCGAAGCGGTCAACGCCGAGGACGCCCCGAGCGCCGAGCGCGGCTGGCTCGACTGGCTGCTCGACTGCGGCGTCCCTGGCATCACCGGCGTCGACACGCGCGCGCTCGTACGGCACATCCGCGAGGCCGGCGCGATGCTCGGCGGCGTCTTCCCGGCAGCCGTCGCCGAGGACGAGGCGCTCGCGCAGATCGCCGCGGAGCCGCCGATGGCCGGTCGCGACCTGGTGCGTGAGGTGACGGTGAGCGAGCCGCAGGTGGTCCATGGCGACGGCTCGGGCCCGCGCCTGGTCGCGCTCGACACGGGGATCAAGCACTCGATCGTGCGCAACTTCGTCGCGCGCGGTGTGACGCTCGAGCTGCTGCCGTGCACGACTCCGGCCGACGAGCTGCTGGCGCGCGACGCCGACGGCCTGTTCCTCGTTCCCGGCCCGGGTGACCCGGCGACGCTCGGCTACCTCGTCGACACGATCCGTGAGGCGATCGGGCGGATGCCCGTGTTCGGCATCTGCCTCGGCCACCAGCTGCTCTCCCAGGCGGTCGGGCTGGAGACGTTCAAGCTCCCGTTCGGCCACCGCGGCGGAAACCATCCCGTCAAGGACCTGCGCACCGGACGGATCGCGATCACGGCGCAGAACCACGGCTTCGCGGTGCGCGGCGAGGCCGGCCAACGGCTGCAGAGCGACTTCGGCGAGGCCGAGCTGACGCACGTCAACCTCTACGACGGCACGATCGAGGGCCTGCGCCTGCTCGACGTGCCGGCCGGCTGCGTGCAGTACCACCCCGAGGCGGGACCGGGCCCGCACGACTCCGTCGGCCTGTTCGACGAGTTCATCCGGGAGATCCAGGGGGCCGCGCCGCGTGCCGCATAGGGACGACCTGCAGAAGATCCTCGTGCTCGGCTCCGGACCGATCGTCATCGGCCAGGCGGCCGAGTTCGACTACTCCGGCGCGCAGGCCTGCAAGGTGCTGCTCGAGGACGGCTACGAGGTGGTGCTCGTCAACTCCAACCCCGCGACGATCATGACCGACCCCGAGTTCGCGACGGCGACCTACGTCGAGCCGCTGCTGCCGGACGTGGTGGCCCAGGTGATCGAGCTCGAGCGCCCCGACGCGCTGCTGCCGACGCTCGGCGGCCAGACGGCGCTCAACCTCGCCAAGACGCTCTGGGAGGACGGCACGCTCGACCGGTACGACGTCGAGCTGATCGGCGCGAGCTACGACGCGATCTGCCGCGCCGAGGACCGCGAGCTCTTCGACGCGACGATGCGGGCCGCCGGCCTGCGCACGGCGCGCAACATGATCGTCACGAGCCTGGGGGAGGCGCATGCGGCCGCCGGCGAGCTCGGGCTGCCGCTGATCGTCCGCCCGGCGTTCACGCTCGGCGGCCGCGGTGGCGGGATCGCCCGGAGCGAGCAGGAGCTCGACCTGATCGTGGAGCAGGGCCTGGCCGCCTCGCCGATCGGCCAGGTGCTGATCGACGAGTCGGTGCTCGGCTGGGGCGAGTTCGAGCTCGAGGTGATGCGCGACGGGGCGGACAACGTCGTCGTCGTCTGCTCGATCGAGAACGTCGACCCGATGGGCGTCCACACCGGTGACTCGGTGACGGTGGCGCCGCAGATGTCGCTGACCGATCGCCAGTACCAGCTGCTGCGCGACCAGGCGATCGCGGTGATCCGCGCCGTCGGCGTCGAGACGGGCGGCTCGAACGTTCAGTTCGCCGTCAACCCGGCGACGGACGAGATCGTCGTGATCGAGATGAACCCGCGCGTCTCGCGCTCCTCGGCGCTGGCCTCCAAGGCGACCGGGTTCCCGATCGCGAAGATCGCCGCGCGCCTGGCGGTCGGCTACCGGCTCGACGAGATCCCGAACGACATCACGCGCCGCACACCGGCCTCGTTCGAGCCGACGCTCGACTACGTCGTCGTCAAGTGGCCGCGCTTCGCGTTCGAGAAGTTCCCCGGGGTCGACGCGCGGCTCTCGACGCACATGAAGTCGGTCGGCGAGGTGATGGCGATCGGGCGCACGTTCAAGCAGGCGTTCGTCAAGGCGATGCGCTCGCGCGAGCTCGACGCGCCCGCCCTGTTCGCGGGGGACCTGCTCGAGCGGCTGGAGACGCCGAGCGCGGATCGCTTCGACGTGCTGTTGGAGGCGTTCCGGCGCGGCGCCGGCGAGGCGGAGGCCCATGCGCGCACGCAGATCGATCCCTGGTTCCTGCGCGAGCTGCGCGAGCTGGCGCAGGCGCCCGACGCGGTCGAGACCGGCGTCCGCACCTACCGCGCCGTCGACACCTGCGCGGCCGAGTTCGCCGCCGAGACGCCCTACTTCTACTCGGCCTGGGAGCGGCCGCCGGCGGCGCACGAAGTGCTGCGCGGCGAGCGCCCGAGCGTGATGATCCTCGGCTCCGGGCCGAATCGCATCGGCCAGGGGATCGAGTTCGACTACTGCTGCGTGCACGCGGCGATGACCGTGCGCGAGTCCGGCCGCGACGCCGTGATGGTCAACTGCAATCCGGAGACGGTCTCGACGGACTACGACACCTCTGACCGGCTGTACTTCGAGCCGCTGACGCTGGAGGACGTGCTCGCGATCGTCGCGGTCGAGCAGCCCGAGGGCGTCATCGTCCAGTTCGGCGGCCAGACGCCGCTCAAGCTGGCGGCGGGGCTCGAGGCGGCCGGCGTGCCGCTGCTCGGGACCTCGCCCGAGGCGATCGACCTGGCCGAGGACCGTGGCCGCTTCGGCGCCGTGCTCGAGCGGCTCGGGCTGAAGGCGCCGCCGTACGCGCTGGCGCGGGGAGCGGAGGCTGCGCTCGCTGCGGCGGCGGACGTCGGCTTCCCGCTGCTCGTGCGACCGAGCTACGTGCTCGGCGGGCGCGCCATGGAGCTCGTGTATTCGAGCGCCGCGCTCGCCGACTACCTCGAGCGAACGCGGGCGAGCGGCAGCTCGGTGATCTTCCTCGACCGCTTCCTGGAGAACGCGATCGAGGTCGACGTCGACGCGATCTGCGACGGCGAGGACGTCTGGATCGGGGGCATCATGCAGCACGTCGAGGAGGCCGGGATCCACTCCGGCGACTCGGCCTGCGTGCTGCCGCCGCACTCGCTCGGGGCGCAGATGCTGCAGGAGATCCGCACCGCGGCCACCGCGATCGCGCTCGAGCTCGGCGTCGTCGGGCTGATGAACGTGCAGTTCGGCGTGCTCGGCGAGGCGCTGTACGTGATCGAGGCCAACCCGCGCGCGTCGCGCACGGTGCCGTTCGTCTCCAAGGCGACCGGGTTGCCGCTGGCGAAGATCGCCTGCCGCGTGATGCTCGGCGAGCGGCTGGCCGACATGGACCTGCCCGAGGACCCGTGCGGCGAGCACATCTCGGTCAAGGAGGCGGTGCTGCCGTTCGACCGCTTCGCCGGCGCGGACGCGCTGCTCGGGCCGGAGATGCGCTCGACCGGCGAGGTGATGGGCATCGCGGCCGACTTCCCGACCGCGTTCGCCAAGGCGCAGGCCGCGGCGGGAGTGCAGCTGCCGCAGGCGGGCACTGTCTTCCTCACCGTCACGGACACCGACAAGGCGGCGATCGGCGCCGTCGCGGCGCAGCTGCACGATCTCGGCTTCGCGATCGCCGCGACGGGGGGGACCGCCGGCGCGATCGCGCGCATGGGAATCCCGGTCGAGCGGCTCAACAAGCTCGGGGAAGGCTCGCCGCACGTCGTCGACAAGATCGAGGGCGGCGACGTCGTGCTGGTGATCAACACGCCGACCGGCACGGCAGCGCGCACCGACGGCTACGAGATCCGCCGCGCCGCGATCGCGCGCGCGATCCCGTGCATCACGACGATCGCGGGCGGCATGGCTGCGGCGCGCGCGATCGCCGCCGCGCGCCAGGGCGGCCCGGCGGTCAGGTCGCTGCAGGAGATCCACCGCGCGAGCGGCGCGACGGAGGCGGTCGGCACGTGAGCCGCGCGAGCAGCTCTGCGGACGCCGAGCGCCTTGACCCCCACATACCGGGGTCAAAGCGCCCGGCGGCTGCGGATGACCGCACGCTCGCTCCGTTCGGCCGGCGCCGGCTGCCGGTCGTCGCGCGGCGGGAGCTCGGCGCATACGTGGTCGTCTCGGTCGCCGACCCCGACGGGCCGGCGCCCGACCCCGGCCAGTTCGCGATGCTCGCCACCGCCGAGCGCTGGGGCGGCGGCGCCGACGAGCGGCCGTTCCTGCCGCGCGCGTTCTCGGTCGCCCGGCGCCACGACGACGGCACGCTCGACTTCCTGCTCGAGGCCGTCGGCCCCGGCACGCAGCGCTTGGCGGAGCTGCGGCCCGGCGAGGACGTCTGGCTGCTCGGGCCGCTCGGGCGCGGGTTCAGCCCCCCGCGCGCGGGGCGGCGCCCGATCCTCGTCGGCGGCGGCATCGGCATCGCGCCGCTCGCGACCTGGCAGGACCGGCTCGGCGCGGCTGCCCTGGTGCTGCTCGGGTTCCGCGACGCGGCACACGCGCGGGGCGCGGAGCTGCTGCCCGGGGGGCGCATCGCAACCGACGACGGCTCGCTCGGCCATCACGGCCTGGTGACCGAGCTGCTCGCGACCGAGTTGAGCGGCGCGCAGGTCTACGCCTGCGGCCCGCCGCCGATGCTCGAGGCCGTGCGCGCGCTCTGTGCCGCGCATGACGTCCCGGCCCAGCTCGCGCTCGAGGCGGGCATGGCCTGCGGCTACGGCGCCTGCTTCGGCTGCGTCGTCCCGACCCGCTCGGGCTACGCACGGCTGTGCGTCGACGGGCCGGTGCTGGAGGCCGCGGAGCTCGAGGTGGTGGCTTGAGCTTCGCCGGTCTCGAGCTGGCCGGGAGGATCGTCAACGCCTCCGGCACCTTTGATGCGATCGCCGCCCGAAGGGCGTTCGGCGACGCGCTGCTCGACGAGTTCCCGTTCGCCGCCTTCATCACCAAGACGGTCACGCTCGAGCCGCGGCAGGGCAACCCGCCGCCGCGGCTCTACGAGCTCGGCGCGGGCATGATCAACTCGATCGGGCTGCCGAACAAGGGGCTCCACGGCTTCCTCGACGAGGACCTGCCGCGGCTGGCGGAGCTGCCGGTTCCGCTGATCGTCAACGTGATGGGATCCGCGGCGGAGCAGGTGGCCGAGCTGGTCGCCGCGCTCGGGGAGCGCGAGGAGGTCGCCGCGCTCGAGCTGAACGTCTCCTGCCCGAACGTCAGGACCGGGTTGCTGATGGGCGCGGACCCGGGCGAGACGGCGACCCTGCTCGACGCTGTCCGTTCACGGACTGCGAAGCCGCTGATCGTAAAGCTGACACCGAACTGCGCGGCGCCGGAGCTGGTCGCGGCGGCGGCGGAGCGGCACGGCGCTGACGCGGTCTCGCTCGTCAACACGCTGCGGGGGATGGCGATGCACCCGGCGCGACCGCGCGAGCCGTGGCTGGGGGGCGGAACCGGCGGCGTCTCGGGTCCCGCGATCCGCGCCGTCGCGCTCGCGCAGGTGCGGGCGGTGCGCGGGCAGGTGGGGCTGCCGATCGTCGGCATGGGCGGCGTCCAGACCGGCCGTCATGCGCGCGATCTGCTCGATGCGGGCGCAGATCTCGTCGCTGTCGGAACGGAGTGCTTCCGCGACCCGCGCGCCGGTGCACGGATCGCGGCCGAGCTCGACCGGATCGACGCAAACAGCGGGGTGGCCGCCCTCGCGGCCTGATCGCCATAGCACAAACGCGCATGAAAAGTCCTGCAAAGAGCGCAGTATCCGTCAAGTGCCCTCCATGCGGCTGCACCTCAACTTGAGGTCGAGCTGAATTCAAGCGGTTTCGCCTTGCCGGTCCGGCGACTCGATGTAGACTCGCCGCCCATGCCGCCAGCCACGAAGCCAAAGCCCCCCGTGGCCACCCCAGAGCGTTCACTGACACAGCGCATGGACGCGCTGAACCGGGCGAACGAGATCCGCACGCGGCGGGCGACGCTCAAGCGCGATCTCAAGGCCGGCCGCGTGAGCATCCACGACCTGCTGCTCGAGCCGCCGGGCTACGTCGAGACCGCGAAGGTCTTCGACATGCTGCTGGCGGTGCCCAAGTACGGCCGCGTCAAGGTCAACAAGGTCCTCGTGCAGTGCCGCATCTCCCCGAGCAAGACCATCGGCGGCCTGTCGCAGCGGCAGCGCACCGAGCTGGTCAGCATGCTCCGCCGCTAGTCCCCGGCTTGGCCAAGGTCTTCGTCATCACCGGCCCCTCGGGTGTCGGCAAGGGCACTCTGATCCGCACGCTCCTACAGCGCGTGCCGGAGCTCGAGCTCTCCGTCTCCGCGACGACGCGCCGCCCGCGGCCGGGGGAGACGCAGGGCGTCGACTACCACTTCCTCTCC
>DASQMT010000157.1:0-3073 GCA_035645355.1 Solirubrobacteraceae bacterium
GCTCGACGTCGAGCGGGCCGCTCAGGATCCCGAACCGCTGGTCCCACCGCGCCCACGCCCGCAGGGTGCTGGGCCGCAACGCGCCGAACGCGGGCGCACCGGCCGTGAACGCGGGGGCGACCGCGTCCAGTTGTGTCTTGAGCACTGCGGCGTCGAGCCGCGGCTCGGCCGCGAGCATCGCAGCGACGGCGCTCTCGGGGTCACGCTGAACCTCGCCGTACCCGCGTTGGAGCGCGCGGATCGTGGCGCGCACCGTCGGCTCGTCCTCCTCCAGCGTCCTGCGGGTGACGCACAGGACGAGCTCCGGGTAGCGCGGCGCCCCGTAGTCGTCGACGCGGAACTCGCGGATGCCAGGCCGTTGCTCGCGCAACGCGACCCCTTCGACGTTCCAGAACGCGGTTGCGGCGGCGACGCGCCGGGCCAGCAGCGCCTTGACGGCCTGGAAGCCGATCGTGGTCGTGCGCACCCGCGCGGGGTCGGCGCCGTCACCGGCGACGATCGAGCGCAGCAACGCCTCGTCGGACGGCAGGCCCGTGACGCCGGCCCGCTCCCCCTCGAGGTCCGCGGGCGAGTGGATCGAGGGCTGCGCCAGCAGCGCCGCGAGCGGCCGCTGCACGAACGCCATCACGCCCACGATGTCGCGGCCTGCCTCGCGCGCCAGTCCGAGGTCGTGGATGTCGAGGATCGCCATGTCCGCACGCCGGGCCTGCAGGAGCTTGAGCGCGTCGGTCGACGCGCCGGGCTTGCGGATCCCGAGTTCCACGCCCTCGGCCTCGTCGTAGCCGCGTTCTGTCGCCATGTACACGCCGGCGTGGACCGCGTTCGGGGTGAAGTCGAGCAGCAGCGTCGCCTCCGCGCCCGGGCGGTCCTCGCCGGTGGTGGAGCCGCAGCCCGCGACGCCGGCCGCCAGCAGCGCCGACAGGACGGTGATGGCGAGGCGCACCAAGGCAGACGAGGCTAGCTGCCTAGACTCGGCACCCGAATGCGCCGCCGGGTCACCTTCTCGCGCAACGTCACGCTGTCGCTGTCGCGGACCTGCGTCTCGCACTGCAAGTACTGCGCGTTCGCCACCCACCGGGCGCATCTGCACGAGCCGGAGGAGGTCGAGCGACTGCTTGACGGCGCGGCGCGGCGCAACGTCAAGGAGCTGCTCGTACTGACCGGTGACGAGCCGGGTCACCACGAAGGCGTGCGCGAGCGGCTGGCCGCGCTGGGCTTCGCGGACTTCGTCGCCTACGTCATCTGGTGCTGCGAGCGCGCGCTCGAGCACGGGCTGCTGCCGCACACCAATCTCGGCGCGTTGGGGCACGCCGACCTCGCGCGGCTGCGCGAGGTGACCGCCAGCCAGGGTCTGATGCTCGAGTCGCTGCGCACCGACCTCGTGGCACACCAGGGCTCGCCTACCAAGGATCCCGGCCTGCGCCTGGGCACGCTGCGCGCCGCCGAGCAGCTCCGGATCCCGTTCACGAGCGGGATCCTCGTCGGCATCGGTGAGCGCGAGGAGGACCGGATGGCGGCGCTCGAGGCGCTCGCCGGGTTCGGCAACCTGCAGGAGGTCATCCTGCAGAACTTCGTCCCGCACCGCCGCTACTACGGGGAGGAGCCGGCCGCGATCGCCGCGGCGGCCGCGGAGTCCTACTGGCGCACCGGGCTGCGCTCCGGCCCCGACACGCGCGCCCCCGCGTGGTCGTCGCCCGTGACGGTGGAGGACATGGAGCGGCTCGTGGCGGAGGCGCGCAGGCTGATGCCCGACGTCGGGATCCAGATCCCGCCGAACCTCGCCGACTGGTGGCCGCGGCTCGTGGCGGCCGGCGCGACCGATCTCGGGGGCCTGAGCGCGAACGGCGATCACATCTCGCCCGAGCACCCGTTTCCGTCGCCCAGCCAGGTGCGCAAGCGGCTCGCAGCGGACGGGGTCGCGCTGACCGAGCGGCTTTGCGTATATCCGCGCTTCATCGGCCCTGAGTGGCTGGCGCAGAGCGTGCTCGACGTGATCAAGGCGCGCTTGTGGAGCTTCATCCCGCGCCGTGGCTCGGGTCGCACCGACGGGCCCAAGGGCGCGCTGGCGCCGGACACGATCGGCCGTGCGCGCGACGGCGCGGCGCTCAGCGTGGATGAGCTGACCGCGCTGTTCGCCGAGTCGCGGCCCGAGGTGATCGAGGACATGCGCCAGGCGGCCGACGAGCTGCGCGCCGAGCTGGCGGGTGACACGGTCACGTTCGTCGTCAACCGCAACATCAACGTCTCGAACGTGTGCATCGTCGGCTGCGCGTTCTGCGGTTTCGGGCAAGCACGCCGCTCGCCGGACGCCTACACGCACGAGCGCGACGAGTTCGTCGCGCGGATCGGCGCCGCGGTCGAGTACGGAGCCACCGAGCTGTGCATCCAGTCCGGCATCCACCCGGACTGGATGCTCGAGGACTACGAGGGCTGGCTGCGACTGGCGCGCGCGACCGCGCCGCATCTGCACCTGCATGCCTACTCGCCGATGGAGGTCGCGCACATGTGCGACCGGTCGGGGCTGGCACCGCGCGCGGTCTTCGAGCGCCTCGTCGAGGCGGGCCTCGGCTCCGTGCCGGGCACCGCCGCGGAGGTGCTCGACGACGGCGTTCGCCAGCGCATCAGCCCGAACAAGCTGCCGGTCGCGCGCTGGGTGGAGAGCGTCGAGGCCGCCCACGCCGCCGGGCTGCGCTCGACCGCGACCGTCATGTTCGGCCACATCGAGGAGCCGCACGAGCTGGCCGAGCACATGCGCGTCGTGCGCGCGCTGCAGGAGCGCACGGGCGGGTTGACCGAGTTCGTGCCGCTCTCCTTCATCCCGTTCAACACGCTGCTCGGCCGCACGCACGGGATCGAGGAGATCTCGCGCGCGGAGAACCTCAAGCACACGGCGGCGTTCCGGCTCGCGCTCGGGCGCAGCGTGCCGAGCCTGCAGGCGAGCTGGGTCAAGATGGGCCTCGACGCCGCCACCGAGGCGCTGCGATGGGGGGTCAACGACCTGGGCGGCACGCTGATGGAGGAGAACATCTCGCGGATGGCGGGCTCACAGCACGGGGTCCGGCTCGAGCCCGAG
>DASQMT010000158.1:0-2493 GCA_035645355.1 Solirubrobacteraceae bacterium
GGCGGCGTGTGCTCGACGAACAGGTTCACCAGCCGGCGCAGCACCTCGGGCGCGAAATCTTCGCGCAACCGCGCGGCGGTCAGCGGGTCGAACAGCCGGATCGGCACCATCGGACCGTCGGGCGGCGCCTCGGGGACGAGCACCTTGCCCTCGCGACTCTGTCCGGTCCAGCGCGCGAGCGCCCCGCGCAGCGCCTCGAGCTTGATCGGCTTGGCGAGGTAGTCGTCCATCCCGCTCGCCGTGCAGCGCTCGCGATCGCCCGTCATGACGTTCGCGGTGATCGCGATGATCGGGACCCGGCTCGCGCCCGCCTCGAGCGCGCGGATGCGCTTGGACGCGGCGTAGCCGTCGAGCTTGGGCATCTGGCAGTCCATGAAGATCGCCGCGTAGTCGCGGGCACCCCACATCGCGACCGCTTCGAGCCCGTCGCAGGCCACGTCCACGCGGTGGCCCATGCGCTCGAGCATCGCCCGCGCGACGAGCTGGTTGACCTGGTTGTCCTCCACCACGAGGATGCGCTCGTCCGCCGCCGAGGGTGACGTCGCCGCCGGCAGCTCGACCGGCGCGCGCGCCTTGGGCACGCGCGCGAGCGCGCTCGTCAGCGCCCGCGCCAGGCGGTCGTGCCGCACCGGCTTGGTCAAGTATGTGTCGACACCCGCATCACGGGCCGCCACGCGCTCGTTGCCGGACGAGATGAGCATCACGAGCCGGATGTCAGCTCCCCAGGGTTCGGCCCGGACCTTGCGCGCGAGCGCCACTCCATCCATGTGCGGCATGTTGAAGTCGAGCATCGCGAGGTCGAACGGCGTGCCCGCGGCGACCGCCGACCGCAGCGCGCCGAGCGCCGCCTCGCCGTCGGCGGCGGTGGTCACAGCGACCCCGAGCGCCGCGAGCTGGCCGTTGAAGATCGCCAGATTGGTGGGGTTGTCGTCCACGGCGAGGATCGTGCGCCCCGCCAGCGCGATGCCGTCGACGGGCTGGAGCGGATCCGACAGCGCCGGCAGCGGGAGCACGAACGCGAAGGTGCTGCCTTGTCCCAGCTCCGACTCTACGCTGATGGTGCCCCCCATGCGCTCGACGATCTGACGGGAGATCGTCAGGCCGAGACCGGTGCCGCCGTAGGTGCGGGTCGTCGAGCTGTCGGCCTGGGTGAAGGCGTCCCACAGGCGCTCCTTCTGGTGCGGCTCGATGCCGATGCCCGTGTCTGAGACCTCGAAGCGCACCTGCTCGTCGGGCAGGGCGCAGACCCGCACCACGACCTCGCCCCGAGCCGTGAACTTGACGGCGTTCGAGACGAGGTTCGTCAACACCTGCCGCAGGCGCGCGGCGTCACCGCGGAACCCTGCGGCGAGCGCCGGCTCGACCGAGGTCAGCAGCTCGAGGCCCTTGGAGAACGCTGCCTCCGAGACCATCGCGCACGAGTCGTCGACGACCTGGCGCAGGTCGAAGTCGTGCTCGTCGAGCTCGAGCATGCCCGCCTCGATCTTGGAGAAGTCGAGCACGTCCGAAATGACCCCGAGCAGTGCTTCACCCGCGCGCTGCGCCATCTCGGCGTACTCCGTCTGCTCCTCGTCGAGGCGGGTGTTGAGCAGCAGGCCGGTCATGCCGATCACGCCGTTCAGCGGGGTGCGCAGCTCGTGGCTCATGTTGGCCACGAACTCGGACTTGAGCCGCGAGGTCTCGACGGCGTGCATGTGCGCCGTGTGCAGCGCATCCGACGCGAGCTTGCGCTCGGTGATGTCCGTGGACACCGAGCAGATGCCGCTCGGCCGGCCCTGGTCGTCGACGAGCGGGAACTTCAGCGACAGCAGGACCCGCTGCTCGCCGTCGGGCATCGCGATCTCCTCCTCGACCTCCAGCGACCCGCCCGAGGTCGTCACGAGCTTGTCGCTCGCCCGCATAGCGGCGGCCGCCGCGGGCGGGAACACCTCTTCGACCGTGTGCGCGACCACGTCGGCCGAGAGCACGCCAAGCAGCGCCTCGAACGCCGGGTTGACCAGCACGAAACGGCCCGCGGAGTCCTTGAGCGATACCACTGCCGGGGTTTTCTCGAGGATGGTCCTCAGCCGTGACTCGCTCGTCCTGACGCGCGCCTCCCCTTGCTTGCGCGCGAAAAAGTGGCCGATCTGCTCCGCAGCGTTCGCGAGCACCTCGAGCAGCTCCGCGTCGGGCTTGGCGAATCGGCGGTCGAAGAACTCCATCACGCCGCAGACGCCGTCCGCGTCGCGGATCGGGATCCCGACCGCCGAGCCGAGGCCGACTGCCTCGGCGGCCTCGTGGCGTGTGAAGAAGCGGAGGTCGCGGATGTCCGGAACGGAGACCACCTCGTCGAGCTCCCAGACCCGGCCGGGGAAGCCCATCCCAAGCCCCAGCGCACGATCACGGCTGGCGGCGTCGAACTCCCCGGAGTCCAAGTCGTCCCGGCGCCACAGCGCTTTGCAGATCATGCGCTCCGCGTCGCGATCGAGCAGCCAGAAGGCCCCGACCGACCAG
>DASQMT010000159.1:0-1953 GCA_035645355.1 Solirubrobacteraceae bacterium
ACTTGTTGCGCGAGCCCTTCGGGATCTCGACGAAGCAGTGCAGCGGCTCGTCCATGGCGCGGAACGATACGTCGTCTAGCGCGCGCTGGTCTCGCCCTCGGGCAGCTTGCCGTCACGGCCGACGTAGCCGCCGGCGCCGCCGACGCACAGGAAGACCGCGTCCTCGGTCCCCGACACGTTGCGGAAGGAGCGGACGGTGGCGGCATCGACGCGCGCCAGGCCGCCGGCCTCGAGGACGTGTGTCTCGTCGCCGTCGAAGGTGAACTCGATCGTGCCGCTGTGCACGAAGTAGAGCTCCTCCTGGCGCTCGTGCAGGTGGCGCCCGGAGCTGTATCCCGGCGGCAGCACGACCGCGTTGACGCCGAACGCCGTCACCCCGAGCTGCTTGCGGACCTTGCGGAAACCGGGGCCGCTGCCCAGCCCGTCGAGGCTTCCGACGGCCCAGCCATCGCCGGTGATCGTCTCCGTCATGCCCGCCATACTAGGCCGATGCCCGAGGCCGACGTCACGCTGGACGCGCTGCTCGAGCCGCTCCGGCGTGACCCCGGGCGGTCCGCCGTGCTGCTCGACGTCGACGGCGTGCTGGCGCCGATCGTCGCCCAGCCGGACGACGCGCACATGCCCGAGACGACGCGCCGCCCGCTGATCGAGATCGCGCGCCGCTACGGGACCGTCGCCTGCGTCTCCGGCCGCCGGGCGTCCGACGCGCGCCGGATAGTCTCGCTCGGCTCGATCGCATACCTGGGCAACCACGGCTCGGAGGTGCTGCGGCCGGGAGCGGTCGCGCCAGAGCTCGACCGCGAGCTGCAGGCCTGGACCCGGCGCGTCCAGGGCTTCATGCACAAGGCCTACGGCGAGGAGCTCAAGCGCTTGCGCGTGCGACTGGAGGACAAGGAGGCGATCGCCGCGCTGCACTGGCGCGGGGTGCCCGACGAGGAGGGCGCGGAGCAGGCGATCCGCGCCGTCGCCGAGCGCGCCGAAGCCGCGGGCTACAAGACCCACTGGGGGCGCAAGGTGCTGGAGGTCCGGCCGCCCGTGCGGATCGACAAGGGTGCGGGGATCGTTGCGCTGCTGCGCGACACCGACCTCGCGGCCGCGATCTACGTCGGCGACGACATGACCGACATCGACGCGTTCCGCGGCCTGCGCGAGCTCGTCGAGATGGGCCGGCTCGGCACCGCGGTGCGCGTCGGCGTGCGCTCGGACGAAGGTCCGCCGGCGCTGCAGGAGGCGGCGGACGCGATGGTCGACGGCACCGACGGCGTGCGCGCGCTGCTCAAGGCCCTGCTGGCCTGACCGCGCGGTGCGCTTCGTCGACTTCCTCAAGGCGACGGTGATGCTGAGCGCCGCCTCGGCGACGTTCCTGGCCGCATTGGCGATGGTGCGCGCGCGCGAGGAGGCTGAGCCGACGCTGATCGAGGTCGCGCTCGGCTGGTGGCTGGTCGCGGCCCTGTTCGGCGCCTGGCTCGGGCGCCGCAACGCGGCCTCGCCTCCGATCGCCCGGCTGCTGGCGGACGCGCGGGTGCAGATGTCGCTGCCCGAGCTGCAGCCGGCCCGCGCCCTGCTCAACCGTCTGTGGCCGCTGCTGGTCTCGACCGTCGGCGCGGCCGCGCTGGGCGTTTTCGTGCCGCAGGTGCCGGCGGTCGCCGCCGGCTTCGCGATCATCTGGGCGCTCGCTTGGCGGCGCCAGGAGGGCGCCGTGGCGGCGATCGAGGAGCGCGACGGGTTCCGTTTCTACATCGACAGGACGCCGCCGTTCGCGCCGATCCGGCTGATCCGGACACCGGGCCTGATGGCCGGCTAGAGGATGGCCGGCGCCGACGTCCTGCTGGTGGCGCTCGGTGGCACCGCGGGCCTGCGCGCGTCCGATGACGCGTTCGCCGCCGCGTTACGGCGCGGCGGCGCCTCCGTGCTGGTCGCGCGCGTGGCGCGCGCGCGCGAGCCGCGGACGTT
>DASQMT010000160.1:0-3170 GCA_035645355.1 Solirubrobacteraceae bacterium
GTTACGTCGAGCCCGCCGATCCGGCCGCTCCGACGCGCGTCGTGCTGCGCACGGCCGCCGGCAAGGGCGCGATCGCTCCGGTGATCCGCGCGCTCGACGAGCACGACGTGTTCGTCGAGTCGGTCGAGGTCGAGACCCCGACGCTCGACGACGTCTTCGCCGCGGTCACCGGCTCGCATCTCGAGGGCGCCGGCGCGGTCGAGGCTGCCGTGTGAACGCGGCAGGCGAAGGGCGTGTCGTGCTCGCGCTGGGCCGGCGCTCGCTGAGCGTCCAGTTCCGCCGCGCGCAGCTGCTGATGCCCACCTTCGTGCTGCCGCTGATGCTGCTGGCGGTGATCGCCAGCGGGACGAGCGCCGCCCAGGACCTGCGCGAGTTTCCCGACGTCGCCTCCTACCTGGCTTTCATGGTTCCGGGCACCATCATCCAGGGCGCGCTGCTCGCCGGCCTGACGAGCGGCGCCGCGCTCGCGGGCGACATCGAGTTCGGCTTCTTCGACCGGCTGCTGGCGGCGCCGGTGCGCCGCACGAGCCTCGTGATCGGGCGGCAGGCGGGGACGCTCGGCCTCTCGGTGCTGCAGACGGTCCTGTTCCTGGTCATCGCGGTCCTCTTCGGCGCCGACTTCCCGGGTGGCGTCGGCGCCGCGCTGGCGACGATCGTGCTGGCCGCGATCACGGCCGTCGGGATCGGCGGCATCGCCGCTGCGATCGCCCTGCGCACGGGATCGCTCGCGCTGATGCAGAGCATCTTTCCGTTCGTGTTCGTGCTGCTGTTCACCGCGCCGGCGTTCTTCCCGCGCGAGCTGCTGACGCCGGCGCTGCGCGACGTCTCGGTCTACAACCCGCTGACGTACGTGGTCGAGGCCGTGCGCGGGCTGCTCGCCGCCGACAGCGCGCTCGGCGACCCCTGGGTCGGCCTCGCGGCCGCGGTCGGGCTGGCGCTCGCGACCACCGCCCTCGCCACGTTCGCGCTGGCGCAGCGCCTGCGGTCGCTGTGAGCGCGCCAGCCGCCAGCGGCGCGCTGCCGGTCGCCTTCGCGCTCTGGCGGCGCTCGCTCAACGAGGTGCTGCGCGTGCGCGGCGCGTTGCTGCCGGCGACGATCGCGCCCGTCGTGTTCCTGCTCGGCATGTCCGGCCAGTTCGGCCGCCTGACCGGCCTGGACGGCTTCCCGACCGACTCGTACATGTCGTGGATCGTCCCGCTCTCCTGCCTGCAGGGCGCGGGCTTCGCCGGCGCGGCGACCGGCTCGAACCTCGCGCGCGACATCGAGCAGGGCTGGTTCGACCGGCTGCTGGTGGCGCCGGTCTCGCGACCGGTGCTGCTGATCGGCCCGATCCTCGGCGCGGTCACGCGCTCGCTCGTGCCCGCGACCGTGGTGCTGGTCGTCGGGCTCGCGCTCGGCGCAGAGCTGCCCGGCGGCGTGCTCGGGCTGGTCGCTCTCTATGTCGCGTGCGCAGGATTCTGCGCGGTCGCGGGGTTGTGGGGCGTGTTCATCGCGCTGTCGTTCCGCACCCAGCAGGCCGGGCCGCTGATGCAGCAGGGCGTGTTCCTCGCGGTCTTCCTCTCGACGGCCTACACGCCGGAGGTGCTGCTGCGCGGCTGGCTCGCCGGCGCCGCCCAGTACAACCCCGTCACACAGGTGCTCGAGCTGGCGCGACAGGCGACCGTCAGCGGGATCGAGCCGAGCATCGCCAACACGCTCCCAGGACTGCTCGCGCTCGCCGGGATGGCCGCCGCGCTCGGCGCCCTGGCGCTGCTCGCCCTGCGCCGCCTCGGCCGCTAGGGGCCGAAGATGCGGTCGACGACGCGGGCCGTAGCGTGCCCGTCGTCGAGCTCGCAGAAGCGCGCGACGAAGCTCTCGTAGCGGCGCGCGTAGTCGGCGCGCACACCCTCGAGGTCGCGCAGCGCGTCCGCGAGCTCGTCGGTGGTGCGCAGCAGCGGGCCGGGCGCGATCTCGGCGAGGTCGATGTTGAGGCCGCGGATCTGGCTCCCGTAGGCCTCGAGGTCGTAGGTGAAGAGGAGCAGCGGCCGTCCCGTGCTTGCGAAGTCGACCATCAGCGAGGAGTAGTCCGTGATCAGCACGTCGGCCGCGAGCAGCAGCTCGGTCCCGTCCGGGAAGGCGGAGACGTCGCGTACGGCGTCGTCCAGGGGCGCGTGCACCGGGTCGATGATGCGGTGGTGCTTGCGCAGGAGCAGCACCGTGTCGTCGCCGAGCGCGCCGCGCAGCCGCTCGACGTCGAGCTGCAGGTCGAGCCGGTGGCGGCCGCGGCGGTCGACCGCCTGGTCGCGATAGGTGGGCGCGTAGAGGACGACGCGCTTGCCGTCCGGGATGCCGAGCCGCCGGCGCAGGGCCTGCGAGCGCGCCTCGCGATCCGGTCGGGCCAACGCGTCCGTGCGCGGGTAGCCGAGCTCCAGCAGCTCGCCCTCGATCGCGTACGACCTGCGCAGCACGGGCGTCGAGAAGCGGTTGGGCGACAGCACGTACTGCCAGTTCGCGACCTGGCGGCTCCAGCGGCGCCGGTAGCGCTGTGTCGCCCGGCGCATCTCGGCCATGTCCAGCCCCAGCCGCTTGAGCGGCGTCCCGTGCCAGGTCTGCACGCAGACCTGGTCGTCGCGGCGAGCGAACCACTCGGGGAAGTGGTCGTTGGCGACGACGTATCGCGCACGGGCCATGAGCTCGTAGTGCTCGCGGGAGCCGTCGCGCACCGCGTTGGCCGTGGCCGGCACGCGGCAGGCCTGGTCCCGGACGACCCAGAAGTGCTCGAGCGCGCCGCCGCGGGCGGCCAGCTCCTCGTGGATCGCGCGCGGGCTGTCGGAGTACTGGCGTCCGCGGAAGCTCGTGAACACGACCGCGTCACGTAGCGGCTCCGCCCGGCGCGCCTGGTAGGAGCGCTCGAGCAGCCGGCGCTGGTGGTATTGGCCGCGCTCGTCGTCGTCCAAGTCGCGCCCGACGAGCAGCGCCGCGCCGTCGTCCTCGGTGACCCCGAGGCGGAAGGGCTTGTGGTCGACGGTCGCCCTGAGCGGCAACCTCGCGATCAGGCTCGGCGCGAGCATCAACGGCGCGCGCTCGCCGGCGGCGTCGAGGTGGAGCTGCCAGCGGCCCTCCGCCAGCGGCAGCGGCCCGGCCAGACCGTCGACCGCGGCCGGAGCGATGCGGACCTTGAAGCGGCTGCC
>DASQMT010000161.1:0-10617 GCA_035645355.1 Solirubrobacteraceae bacterium
GCGCTACTCCGCCGCATCGCGACGGTGATTCGCCCCCGGGCCACCGCTCGATGGCCCAATGGGTTCCCCGCTCCCCGGGGTCCTGGCCACCGGGGACTCGGCTATGTGACTTGCGGCGGGCAGCTTACAAGGCGGGCCGGACTCGCGCCACCGCCGCCTTGTACCTTGGGCGGTATGACCCATCCGTTCCACGCCGACGACGTCGACGTCGATCCCGACCGTGCCAGGGAGCTGATCGAGGCGGGCGCCGTACAGCTCGTCGACGTGCGCGAGCCGCACGAGTGGGACGCCGGGCGGATCGCCGGCGCGCGCCACATCGAGCTCGAGCGCCTGGCGTCGGAGGCCGAGACGCTGGAGCGCGACCGGCCGCTGCTGTTCTACTGCCGGCTAGGCGCCCGCTCGGGGATGGCGGCGAACGCGTTCCGCCGCGCCGGCTACGACGCCTACTCGGTCGACGGCGGGCTCACGGAGTGGGACCGGCGCGGGCATCCGCTCGAGCCCGCTGACGGCAGCGTCGCCGACCACTGACGGCGACGCGCGCACCGGCCGGCGGCGCTACGCGCGCTCTGCGGGCACCAGCGGCTCGCGCATCGCGCGCGTCTCCGGCGCGCGGCGGTACGGCTGCTGGACCTGGTCGTCGGTCTCGTGGTAGACCGACTCGGCGTTGACCGCCCAGAGGTCGTGCTGCGCGCCTTCCACGACGTTCTCGACCGCGCGGATCGCCGTCAGCATCGAGTGGTCGGAGTTGTTGTACCGGTGCAGTCCGTTGCGGCCGACCTGCTGCAGGTTGCGGAGCGTCTCGAGCCAGCCGCGGATCGTTGACACCCGCTCCTTGTAGTCCGGGTCGTACATGGGATAGGCGAGCGGCACGCGGGTCACGTAGCCCTTCTCGACCTGCGCGGCGTCCACCAGTCCGAGCGCCGCAAGCTCGCGCTTGGCCAGCTCGACCAGCGCGTCGTCGTCCATCTCCCACAGGTCGTCGCCCTGGAAGCAGAAGTACTCCATCCCGACGCACGACTTGTCGTCGTCGGGAACCATCCACGGGCTCCAGGCGCGGAAGTTCTGGATCCGGCCGACCTGGACCGCCGGGTCGTGGATGTAGATCCATGTGTCCGGGAACGGGTCCGGGCCGTCGATGATCAGCGCGACGGTCAGGAAGTCGCGGTAGCGCAGGCCGCGCGCGGCGGACTGGACCTCGCCCGTGGCGGCGGCGCCGGCCATGCCGACGGTCGCGCGCAGCGGCAGCGAGGAGATCACGTCGCTCGGCTCGATCCGCTCGCCGCCGGCCTCGATCGCGACGACCCTGCCGTCGCGGACCTCGAGCTTCTCAACCGGGGTGTTGAGTCGCACCTCGCCGCCGTTGGCGATGATCTCGTCGGCCATCGTCTCCCACATCTGGCCCGGGCCGAAGCGCGGGTAGTGGAACTCCTCGATCAGCGACTTGATCTTGTTGCCCTTGTTGCCGAAGAACGCCGCCTTGGCGGCGGAGAAGAACGACAGCCCCTTGATCCGCTGCGCCGCCCACTCGGCGCGCAGCTCGGTCGTCGGCACGCCCCACACCTTCTCGGTGTAGACCTTGAAGAAGTGCTGGTAGAGCCGCTTGCCGAAGCGGTTGCAGACCCACTGCTCGAGGTTCTCCTCCTTGCCCTTGGGCGTGACCGCCGCCCAGAGGTACGAGGCTCCGGAGCGCACGAGCTCCACCGGGCCGAGCTGCTTCATGACGTCCTTGCCGTCGAGCGGGTACTTGAGGAACTTGCCGTTCCAGAAGATGCGCGACATGCGCGGGCGCTTGAGGAACTCCTCCTTCATCACCTCGCGCCAGAGCTCGTTGACCTCTTCTGACTTGGTGAAGAAGCGGTGACCGCCGAGGTCGAAGCGGTAGCCGTCGCGGACCTCGGTCTTGGCGATTCCGCCGACCTGGTCCTCGGCCTCGAAAACGATCACCGGCCGGCCCTGCTGGGCGAGCAGGTAGCCCGCGGTCAGCCCGGCGGGACCGCCGCCGAGCACCGCGACCGGCTTGCGCGCCGCGCCCCGGTCGAAGCGGGCCTGGCGTGGTGGACCGAATTCGACAGTCGACATGGCAGTCACGATGCCCGGCCTGGATGCGGTCGCGCGCGTCGCCTAATGACCGCTAACAGGCCTTAATGCGGGCGATACGCTGCCCTGGTGCTCACTACCGCGGCACTCGAGATCCTGCTCGTCGACGACGACGACCCGCTGCGGGAGATGCTTTCGCGCTCGTTCGAGCGCGAAGGGCATCACGTGACCGCGGTCGCCGACGGGCAGTCGGCGCTCGACGCGGCCGCCGAGCGGCCGTTCGACATCGTGCTGCTGGACGTCGCGCTCGGCGCCGGCCCGACCGGCCACGATGTCGCCCGCATGCTGCGCTCGCGCCGTGACGTGGTTCCGATCATCATGCTCACCGCGCTCGATTCGGAGGCCGACGCGGTCCAGGGCCTGGAGTCGGGCGCCGATGACTACGTCACGAAGCCGTTCGGTCTCGCCGAGCTGCGCAGCCGCATCCGCGCCGTGCTGCGCCGCGCCCAGGGGCGGGTCGTGGAGGGCAGCCTGCAGGTCGGCCCCGTGTCGCTCGACCGCGACCTGCGCCGGGTGACCGTCGACTCGATGCAGATCAAGCTGACGTTCTCCGAGTTCGAGCTGCTCGGCTGCCTGATGAGCCGGCCGGGCTACGCCTTCAACCGCCAGGAGCTGCTGCGCGCGATCTGGGGCGACAGCGCATACCGCGACCCGCGCGCGATCGACGTCCACATCCGCCACCTGCGCGAGAAGCTCGAGCCGCGCCCCGAGGAGCCGAACCTGATCCTGACCGTGCCCGGCACGGGTTACCGCTTCCGCGAGACATGAGGCGACGACTGCCGGCCGGCTTGCGCTGGCGGCTGCTGCTCGCGCTGGTCGCCACCAGCGCGGTCACCCTCGCCGCCACGGCGCTCGTCGTGCTGCCGCCGATGCAGGACCGGCTGCGCGGCCAGAGCGCGGACAGCCTCGAGACTGCGGTCGCCAACAACATGGCGGCCGTCGAGGCGGAGCTCACCCGGCTCGAGCGCGAAAAGGTCCCCTACGACCAGTACCGCTTCGAGCTGTTCAACGTCGCCAACGAGCTCAACGAGCAGACCAACGCGCGCGTGCTGATACTCGACGAGACGCTGGTGCCGAGCGACCCCTCCGAGACGCCGCCCGGCTTCGCCTATGACAGCGAGCCGCTCGGGCCCGTCCCGCGGCTCACCCAGCGGGCGGCGATCGCCGCGCTCTTCGAGCCGATCACGGAGATCGACGGCGACACGGTGCGCGTCGCCGTGCCGCTGAGCGTCACCGGCAAGCTGGCCGGCTCGCTCGTGGCCGAGCGCGAGCTCACCGAGGCCGCGCAGCTCGTCGATCAGGTGCGCACGCGCTTCCTGATCGCGGCCGCGGTCGGCCTGTCGATCGCGGCCCTGCTCGCGATCGCGCTCTCGTCGACGCTGCTGCGACGGCTCGCTCGACTGCGGTCGGCCGCACTGCGGATCTCCGACGAGGGTCCCGAGTCGGCGATGCCGCGCGACGAGCGCCGCGACGAGGTCGGCGACCTGGCGCGCGCGCTGGCTCGCATGCAGGAGGAGCTGCGCCGGCAGGAGGCTGCCAGGCGCGCGTTCGTCTCGACCGCCTCGCACGAGCTGCGCACGCCGCTGACGATGCTCCAGGGCACGATGGAGCTGCTCGAGGAGGAAATCCGCTCGGGCCGGATCGACGAGCTCGACGCGCTGCGCCAGGTGACAGACGCGCGCACTCAGCTCGACCGGCTCTCGGCGCTCTCCGGTGAGCTGCTCGACCTCTCGCGCCTGGACGCCGCCGTGCAGCTGCGCTCCGAGCCGGTGGAGCTGGGTGAGATCGTGCGCGCGGTCGCGGCCGAGTTCGAGCTGCGCGCGAGCGAGCGCTCGACACCGCTGGCGACGAAGCTTCCCGACGGCCCGTGCTGGGGTCGCGGCGACCCCGACGCCGTCGCGCGCGTGGTGCGGATCCTGATCGACAACGCGCTGCGCTACGGCCCGCGCGGAGAGCCCGTGCGCATCGAGGCGCACACGCGTGGCGAGCATGCCGTGATCACCGTCGCCGACCAGGGCGAGGGGATCCCGCCCGAGGAGCGCGGGCGCATCTTCGAGCGCTTCCATCGCGGCAGCGCGGCCGGGTCGGTGGGCGGCTTCGGCCTTGGCCTGGCGATCGGGCGCGAGCTGGCGCAGCGCATGGGCGGCCTCCTCGACGTCGACGTCGACGATCCGCGCGGAACCCGCTTCGCCCTCGCGCTGCAGTCCGCGCACGCCCCGGCCGACCCGGTGCGCGGGAGCCGCGACCGCGTCAGCGCCTGAGGTAGACGTGCGCGCGCACGGGGTTCCGGCTGGCCGGCAGCGGATTGGCCGGGACCACTGCCATGAGCCCGAGCCGCGAGTCGTTGGAGACGTACTGGAGCCACTCCTCGGAGCGCACCCGCACGAGCTTCGTCCACGGCGCGCTCCAGCGCCCGATCGCGTAAACCTGGGGCACCACGAGCGCCAGCCGCTGCCCGGGCCGCAGCGAGTCCAACAGCGGCGCCAGGTCGCGTTCGGCCGAGGTTGCGCGCAACCGCTCGACGCCGTCGCGCCAGTCGGTCACGCCGGTGTCGCGGACGGGGCCGGTCAGGGTCGCGTAACGCAGGCCGCCGGGCAGGTAGTACTCGAGCACCGAGACCTGCTCGGGCTGCGTCGCCAGCACCAGGTCACCCGGGCGCAGCGAGGGACCGATCGAGCCCGCGACGGCGCGCACGTTGCTCTTCTCCGCCGGCGCTCCGTCGATCGCCCAGAGCACGCAGACGAGCGCCAGCCCCACCAGCCCGAGCCGGCCGGCATACGAGAAGCCGGCCGCGCAGGCAAGCAGGAACGGCGCGATCCCGGCGGCCAGATAGCGGTTCGCCCACGCGGGTGAGAGCTGCGAGCCGATCCAGGCGAGCACGATCGTGAGCACGCCGATCAGCAGCAGCGCGACGATCGTGCGGCTGCGCGCGTCGCGCAGCCGCAGCAGCGCGACGACGCCCGCCCCCGCGGCCAGGAACACGGCCAGCTCAGCGACCTCGCCGAGCATCCGGGCGGGCACCGAGGCGAGCGCCGCGAGCGACGGCGCCTTCGACCAGGGCGCGCCGGTGTGGGCGGCCTGGTAGAGCGCGTTCGGGATCCACGGCGCGTAGAGCAGCAGCGCGCCGCCGTAGGCGAGCGCGCCCGTCAGCAGCAGCCGCCGGCGCTCGCCCGTGCGAGCGCGCCAGGCGAGGGCCAGCCACGCGACCCCGCTCGCCGCTCCGAAGAAGAGCGTCCAGTTGTGCGTGTAGAGCATCGCCGCGAACGCGACCGCGAAGCCGATCGCGGGGCCGCGGCGGAGCGTGTCCGAGTCGGTCGTGAACGCCTGGCACCAGCAGGTCGTGCTGACCAGGCCCAGCAGAATCACAAGCGCGTACATCCGGCCCTCCTGCGCGTACTGCGTGACGAATGGGTTCAGCGCGGCCACGAGCGCCGCGATCCACGCCGTGCGCCGGCCGAACAGCGTCCAGCCGGCCCAGAACGCGACCGGCACGCAGAGCGTCGCGAACAGCACCGACAGCCCGTGGACGCTCTCCTCCGAGCGGCCCGCGATCGCGAGCCAGAGGTGCAGCAACAGGTAGTACAGCGGTGGTGAGCCGTCCTGGCGCAGCACGCCGGGGATGTCGCCGAGCCGCCGGTCGGCGATCCCGACCGAGAGCCCCTCGTCGATCCAGAAGCCGGCGTCGAGCTCGGTCGTGCGCAGCGCGACGGAGACGGCGATCAGCACGCCGATGCCCAGCGGCACGGCGATCCGCGCGTGGCTGACCGCCCGTGCCCGCAGCTCCCACGCCGGACGGGAGGCGTAGGAGGCCATGCGCATCAGGTTAGAGGCCGCGGCAGTTGCGACCGACGAACCAGCGCCGGTTCTTGTTGATCTCCGGGAAGCGTGGGTCGTGCCCGAGCGCCGAGAAGTGTCCGCCGAGCACGGTCCCGGGCGGGTTGGCGAAGATCCCGACCTGGGAGGAGTGAACGTGCATCGCCCAGGCGACCGCCTGCACCTCGAACGGCGGCGCGTAGACCGGCCCGCAGCGCAGCAGCTCCTCCGCCCCGCCGGACTTCGCGACGATCGGCGGCAACCGGTCGTAGAGCTCGGACTCCGCGCGCACGACGTCGAGGTCGAAGCGCAGCTTGTCGACGTCCGCAAGCGCGAACGGCAGCGCGGCCGCGGCGAGCACGGCGGCCAGTGCGCCGGCCGGCGCGCGGCCGAAGCGGCGCGCGGCGTCGCGCACGAGCTCGACCCAGCCCGCTCCGGCCAGCACGCAGACCAGAGCAGCCGGGAGGGCCACGTAGCGCAGGTTGCCCGCGAAGCCCGCCTGGGTCATCGCGGCCACCGCGATCATCAGCGCCGCCGCCACGCCGCAGAGGATCAGCCGGACGCGGTCGCGCGCGCGCCAGGCGCGCGCGACCGCCAGTGCGGCGCCCAACAGCATCGGCGCCATGAGCACCGCGCTCGCGCGCCGGAACGTCTCCAGGAACGGGAAGTCCGCGAACGCCGCCGAGTCGGGATTGGGCTCGCGCGCGCGTGCCGCGGCGCGGATCGGATCACCCGAGCCGAGGTACTCCGGCACGAGCCAGGCGATCACGGTCAGCGCGCCGCAGCCCAGGACGACGATGCGCGTGCGCGGGTCGGTCCACATCAGCCAGAGCCCGTAGAGCAGCAGGAACGGCCACAGCTCGGGCCGCAGCAGGCCGGCCGCGACGCCGAGCAGGAACGCGTCGCGCCGGCGTCCGTCGAGATGACGCTCGACCGACCACAGGCAGAGCGCGACCAGCAGCCCCTCGGAGTTGCCACGCGCGAAGTTGCGGATGAACTCGTCGGCGAGCACGAGCCCGGCCATCGCAAGGATCCCGGCCGGCCAACCCGCCAGCCGCGCGGCGAGCCGGTACGTGAAGGCGAACGCGAGCAGCCCGCCGGCCTGCGCGACGACGAGCCACAGATCCGGCGCGGCGGCGTCGCCGGCGAGCGCGAAAGGCGTCGTGAACAGCACCGGCAGCGGCTTCCACGACGGGCCGGTGCGCGTGTCGAGGTTCCATTCGGTGATCTCCCGACCCCAGATGATCCACGCCCAGGGGTCGTAGGTGGGACCGGCCGGGAGCAGGTGCGCGAGCGCCGCCAGGGCGAGGCAGCCGACCAGCAGCAGCCGCCACGGCCGCGCCGCTCCGGACGCGGCGTTCGCGGCGCTGCTCACCGCAACGCGAGGGCGGAGCGCAGCGCCGCGGTCGGCTCGGCGAGCGGTTCGAAGTCCGCGCCGGGATCGTCCCACAGCGCAAGCCCGCGATCGAGGGCGGCGAGCGGCAGCTCGGAGGCGCGCGCGAGGTCGCGCGCGCGGCGCTCGAGCAGCATCTTGTCGCCCGATTGCAGCGCCCGCTTGGCAGCCTGGGTCGTCGCGTCGTCCTCGACGCTCAGCTGCAGCGTGTCGGGCTCGAGCGCATAGATCCCGGCCGCGCCGAGCGCCGCGAGCAGCTCGAAGCGCGTCGCTCGGCCGATGCCTGGCAGCGCGAGGCGCTCGAACACGCGCGCGAAGCGGCGCTGCGGCGACCAGTCCGACTCGCCGCTGAAGGCGGCGGCCTGCGAGCCGGCGCGCGCGACCCACTGGCGGTATGCGGCGATCGCGCGCTGATGCCCTGCGAGCGGCTCGGGCAGCTCGCCGTCCTCGAAGCGCCCCGCCGCGGCCGCGACCGCTCCCTGGCGCTCGGGCGCGTCGGCGCCCGCGAGCGCGAGCAGGAACGCGAGCCAGGTCGCCTGCTCGCGGTCGGGCTCCGTGGCGACCGCCTCGTAGGGGCCGGGCGGCTCGAGCCGCTCGGCCGCGAGCGCTAGCGCCGCCGCGAGCCGCTCCGCGTCCGCCGTCGCGCGCAGGCCGGGTACCAGCGGGTTGCGGTAGCCGTCGTCCTCGGCGCGGGCGATCCTGCGCGTGACCAGGCGGCCAGGGCGTGCGGTGGCGGGCCGCGCCGGACGCGGAGCGGCGGTGGCGCGGCGGATGCCCGGCGGCCGCGGAGGCGCCTTGGAGATCAGCTCGGCCTCCAGCTCCTTGGAGCAGATGGGGCAGCGAGCGGTCATGCGATTGTGGCGGCAGAACAGCGACGTCATCGCCCGCCGGCAGAGGCTAGCGGCACCACGCGGCCGCCGCGCGACGGCGCGAGCGTCACGCCGTGTCGGCGCATCCGCTCCCCCTGCGGGCGATCGGGCGCCAGATCGAAGCGGCGTACGACGGCGCGCAGCACCTCGTGCAGCTCCATCGTCGCGAAGGCGGCGCCGACGCAGCGCCGCACCCCGCCGCCGAACGGCAGCCACGAGTACGGCGCGGCAGCGCCCTCGAGGAAGCGCTCCGGGCGAAACGCGGTCGGGTCGGGCCACAGCTCGGGGCGGCGATGCGCGAGGTAGATGCACGGCGTCACGTGGACGCCGGGCGGCAGCGTCCAGCCTCCGGCCGTGAACGGCTCGGCGACCTTGCGCGGCGTGATCGACAGGACGGGCCGCAGCCGCAGCACCTCCTTCACCGTCGCGTCGAGGTAGGCGTCGTCGCCGTCGCGCAGCCGGGCGACGACCCGCGGGTGGCGGGCGAGCCGCTCGAGCGCCCACGCGAGCGCGCCGGCGGTCGTCTCGTGCCCGGCCGCCAGCAACGTCACGACCTGGTCGCGGAGCTCGTCCTCGCTCGCGCCGGCCGCGATCAGCTCGTCGATCACGGCCGGTGGCGACGCCCCCGTGCGCCGCGTCCGGATCGCCGCGCGGAGATGCGCGTCAACGCGCGCGACGGCACGCTCGAAGCGCCGCCACGGCAGCGTGCCGCGCGGCGCGAGCGACAGCGCGACCAGGCGCGGCAGCGCCGTCGTCATGTCGAGCGCATCCCTGAGCGCGGCGCGCAGCGCTGGATCGGGCGCTCCCAGCACGACGCGCAGGATCACGTCGAGCGTCAGCTCCTGCATGCGCGGATGGGTGAGCAGCGGCCGGCCGGGAACCCAGCGGTCGAGCTCCGCCTCGGCGAGCGCAGCGACGACCTCCCGGTGCGACTCCATGCGCTCGCCGTGGAACGGCGCCAGCGTCAGCCGGCGCTGGCGCAGGTGCGTCGCGCCGGTCGTCAGCAGGATCGAGCTCGGGCCGACGAACGGCTCGAGCACGGTCGAGCTGGCGCCACCGGACAGCGACTCCTCCGGGGCGGCATACACCCGCCTGACCGTCTCAGGATCGGAGACCAACACCATCGGCGCGTCGGCCCAGAGCGTGCACAGCGTGAACGGCTCCCCGTAGCGGGCGGCGCAGCGCCGCATCAGGGCGGTCGGCCGCGTGATCCACTCGATCGTCTGAGCGGCCGGCGGCGCCGATGGACCGGGCGGAAGCATCCGCCAAACCTAAACGGGGACTGTCCCCCTTTACCTAAATGGGGACAGTCCCCCTTTTAGGGAACCGGAGCCGCGCCGCGGGTGTAGAAGGGGTGGTGGTGGGCCGGCCACTGACCGAGGACGAGCTGGTCGAGCGCGCGTGCGCCGGGGATGCCGACGCCTACGCTGCGCTCGTCCGCGGCCACGAGGAGATCGCCTTCAGGACCGCCTACCTGATCTGTGGAGACGCCGCCGAGGCCGAGGACGCCGCGCAGGCGGGCTTCGTCAAGGCGCACCGCGCGCTGCGCCGCTTCCGCCGGGGCGAGCCGCTGCGGCCATGGCTGCTGACGATCGTCGCCAACGAGGCTCGCAACCGGCGTCGGTCGGCCGGCCGACGCGCCGCACTGGCGCTGCGCGCCGCGGGCGAGGAGCGCCCGTCGCGGGAGGCGGCCCCCTCCCCCGAGGCGGCGCTTCTCGCCGGCGAGCGCCGGGCCGCGCTGCTCGCCGCGCTCGGCCGGCTGCGCGAGGACGACCGGCTGGTGATCGGCTGCCGCTACCTGCTCGACCTGACCGAGGCGGAGACGGCCGCGGCGCTCGGCGTCCGGCCCGGGACCGTGAAGTCACGACTGTCGCGCTCACTCGAGCGGTTGCGCGAGGAGCTCGGAGACGACGATGCGTGAGCTGCACGACGAGCTGAGCGAGCTGCAGGTCGACTGGCCCTCGACCCCCGACCTGGCGCGGGCGGTCGGCACGCGTCTTGCGGAGCCGCCGTCTGCCCGCCGGCCCCGGCGCAGCTGGCGGCCCGTGCTGGCATACGGGCTCGCCGCGCTCGCGGCCGCGTTCGCCCTGACGATGGCCGCCTCGCCCGACGCCCGCTCGGCGGTGCTCGAGTGGCTGGGGCTCGAGAGCGTCAAGGTCGAGCGGCGCGAGCCGGCCGCGCCGGCGCCGCAGCCTGGAACGCTCGGCTCGGGGCTCGGTCTGGGCACGCCGGTGACGCTCGACCAGGCCCGGCGACGCGCGCCGTTCCTGCGCCTGCCCGAAGCCGACGGGCTCGGACGCCCCAACGCCGTCTACCTCGGGCGCCGCAGCGTCGCGCTGGTCTACGGCGAGCGCGCGGGCTACACGCGCTCGCCTCCGACCGGCGCCGCGGTGCTCGTACAGCAGTTCCCGGCGCGCGTCGGGCAGTTCATCCAGAAGACGGTGG
>DASQMT010000162.1:0-10272 GCA_035645355.1 Solirubrobacteraceae bacterium
TGATCGTGTCGCCGATGTCATCCGCCAGCAGCGTGCCGAGCCCGACGGCGCTCTTGAGCGAGCCGGTCCACCTCGTGCCCGCCTCGGTGATGCCCAGGTGCAGCGGATACGGGATCCGCTGCGAGAGCAGGCGGTTCGCCGCGATCGTGTTCGGCACGTTCGTCGACTTGATCGAGACCTTGAAGTCGGTGAACCGCAGCCGCTCCATCAACTCCACGAACTCGACGCCGGCGGTCACGAGCGCCTCGACGGAGGTCTCGCGCTCGAGCGCGTGCAGGTGCTTGGGCAGCGAGCCGGAGTTGACGCCGATGCGCATCGGCACCCCCTTCGCGCGCGCCCGCTCGGTCACTTCGGCGACCTTGTCGGGCCCGCCGATGTTGCCCGGGTTCAGCCGCACGCAGTGGGCGCCGGCGTCGATCGCCTTGAGCGCCAGCGTGTGGTTGAAGTGGATGTCGGCGATCACCGGGATCGGCGAGTCGCGCACGATCGTCTTGAGCGCCTCGACGTCCTTGTCGCGCGGCACGGCGACGCGCACTAGGTCCGCGCCGGCGTCTGCCACGCGGCGGATCTGGTCCATCGTGGCGGTCAGGTTCGCCGTCTCGGTCTTGGTCATCGTCTGCACGACGACCGGCGCGCCACCGCCGACCTGGACGCCGCCGACGTTGACGTGTCGCTGTGAAGCCATCCGGCCTGCAGTCTAGAAGCCCTACCTGACTCCGAATCCCTCTCCGGTAAGGCGGCCGATGTCGTTCGTGAGCCCGATCATGAACAGCGCCAGCACGAGCGCGAAGCCGACGAAGCCGGCGCGCTCCATGACCCGGAACGGGATCGCCCGGCCGCGCACCTTCTCGGCCACCGCCCAGAAGATGTGGCCGCCGTCGAGCGGCAGGAAGGGGAACAGGTTGATCACGCCGAGCGAGAGCGAGATCAGGGCGAGCAGGAAGACGGCGCGGTCGGTGGAGAGCTCGATCGACTGGCGCGTCGCCTCGTAGGAGCCCACGACGCCGGAGATCTCCTTGCGCTTCTCGGCCTCGAAGACGCCGGCGATCGCCTCCACCGTGGCGGTCGTGACGAACCACATCTGGTTCACGCTCAGGCGCATCGCGTCGTCGATACCGCCGACCGATTCCCGAGTCTGCTTGTAGGAGAAGCCGAGCAGCGGGCGCTCCGCTTCGGCCGAGTAGACCGGGGTGATCGAGACGACGCGCTTACGCCCTTCGCGGATCAGCGTCACTTCGGCCGGCGCAACGGCCTTGCACCCATCGGTGGGCGCGCCGGCGCAGCGATGCGTGCTCACCTGACGGATGAGCGCCTCGGTGTCGCCGCGCACCCCGTCGACCGCGACGACACGGTCGCCCTTCTGCAGCACCTGCGCCGCCGCGCCGTTCCTGCTGAGCGTCTCGACCGTGTTCGTGGACGCGGGCACGCCCCAGATCAGCAGGTAGGAGATAAGCATCACGAACGCGAGCACGATGTTGACCGCCGGACCGGCCGCGATGACCACGATCCGCTTCCAGACGGGCTGGCGGTAATAGGCGCGGTGCGCGACCTCCGGCGGGATCTCCTCCGCCGGGTTCATGCCGGTGATCTTCACGTAGCCGCCCAGCGGCACGGCTCCGATCGCGTACTCCGTCTCACCACGGCGAACGCGCGCGAGCAGCGGCGGGAAGAACAGCGCGAAGCGCTCGACGCGCATCCCCACGGCCTTGGCGGCGGTGAAGTGCCCGAGCTCGTGCAGGATGATCAGCACGGCGAAGCCGAGAAACGCGAGCAGCCAGCTCAAGCGCGGACCTCGATGCTCTCCGCCGCGACCCGCCGCGCCTCGGAGTCGGCGTCGTAGAGCGTGTCGAAGGAGTGCACGGGCGCTGCGGGCAGCTCCTCGAGCGCCGCCTCGATCACCGCGGGGATCCCCATGAAGTCGAGCCGGCCGGAGAGGAACGCGTGCACGGCGACCTCGTTGGCCGCATTCAGAACGCAGGTCGCGGTCCCGCCGGCCTGCGCCGCCTCGCGCGCGATCCGCAGGCACGGGAAGGCGTCCAGGTCGGGCGGCTCGAACTGCAGCTCACCGACCGCCGCCAGGTCGAGCGTGGGCACCGGGACGTCGACGCGGTCGGGATGGTGCAGCGCGTAGGCGATCGGCACGCGCATGTCGGGATGCCCAAGGTGCGCGAGCGTCGCGCCGTCGCAAAGCCCGACGAGCGCATGGACGATCGACTGCGGATGCACTACGACGTCGATGCGCCCGTACGGCGTGCCGAAGAGCCAGTGCGCCTCGATCACCTCGAGGCCCTTGTTCATCAGGGTCGCCGAGTCGATCGTGATCTTGCCGCCCATCTCCCAGGTCGGGTGCTGCAGCGCCGCGTCGACCGTGACCGCCGCGAGCTGCGCGCGGCTGCGGCCGCGGAACGGGCCGCCCGAGGCGGTCAGCGCCAGGCGCTCGACGGTGCCGGGCCGCTCGCCGTGGATCAGCTGGTGCAGCGCCGAGTGCTCGGAGTCGACCGGGATCAGCTGTGCCCCGGTGGCCTCGGAGAGCGCCATCACGAGCTCCCCTCCGACCACGAGCGACTCCTTGTTCGCGAGCGCGACGTCGATGCCCTCCGTGAGCGCGACGATCGTCGGTCCCAGTCCCGCCGAGCCGACGATCGCGTTGAGCACCAGGTCGGCGCCCGCCTCCGCCACCAGCCGCACGAGTCCCTCGGGTCCGGAGAGCACCTCGCCGTCGGTCCAGGCCTCGGACGCGCGCGCCGCGGCATCGCGGTCGTTGAGCGCGATCCGGTGCACCCCATGCTCACGCGCCTGGGCGATCAGGGCGTCCTGGGAGCGCTCCGCGGACAGCCCGACGAGCTCGAACGACCCGGGCGCGCGCGCCACGACGTCGAGCGCCTGGGTGCCGATCGACCCGGTCGAGCCTAGGATCAGGAGCCGCTTCATGGGGCGGCTCATGATGGCAGGGGGAATCTACGCGGAAGTTATGCGATCCGGGAGGCCCAGCTGGTGAGAACCTACGATCACGACGCCATGCTGGAGGTCGCCCTCGAGGAGGCCCGGGCGGGTCTCGCGGAGGGCGGGATACCGATCGGGAGCGCGCTGTTCGACGCCTCCGGAGCGCTGCTCGGCCGCGGCCACAACCGCCGCGTGCAGCAGGGCGACCCGACCGCGCATGCTGAGGTCGACGCGTTCCGCGCGGCCGGGCGCCGGCCCTCGTACGCCGGCACGACGATCGCCACCACGCTCGCTCCCTGCTGGTACTGCAGCGGGCTCGTGCGCCAGTTCGGCATCGGCACGGTCGTCGTCGGCGAGTCGCGGACGTTCGAGGGCGGGATCGCGTGGCTGCGGGAGTGCGGCGTGGAGGTGATCGACTGCGACTCGCACGCGTGCGTCGATCTGCTCGGATCGTTCATCCGGCAGCGGCCGGAGGTCTGGAACGAGGACATCGGGGCCTAGGGCCCGGACGACTTGCCGCGTGCGTGGCGCGTCAATGGGCGCACGAACCAGAGCACGACGATCACCGCGACGATCGCGCCCGTGTAGATCCACACGCGCGCGCCGTCGAACATCAGGTCCGTGATCAGCAGCACCGAGCCGCCGAGCGCGGCCGCGAGGAAGCACAGGCCCGCGATCGTCAGCCTGTTCGCCGACTCGACGATCCAGGCGCGCTCGCTCTGGTGGAAGCGCAGCCGGTGCGCGGCCGACGGCGCGATCAGGCAGGCCGTCGAGAGCGCGGTCATCACCAGCGTGAGGAAGTAGACGTCGCGCTGGAACGCGGTCAGGCTCGCGAAGCGCTGCGAGAAGGGCACGGTCAGCAGGAACGCGAACAGGATCTGGACGCCCGGCAGCGCGACGCGCAGCTCGTTGAGCAGCTCGATCATCTGCCGGTCACGGCGGCGCTCCTCCTTGCCCCGGTCATCGGGGCCGTCCTCGACGTGGCGTGTCTGATCCGAGCTCGTCATAGCAGCAGCAGCCAGACGTAGTACCCGGCAACGAGCGAGAACAGCGCCGCGTCGAGCCGATCGAGCGCGCCGCCGTGCGGGCCGAAGAGCGCGCCCGCGTCCTTGTAGCCCGCGTCGCGCTTGACCTTGGACTCGAACAGGTCCCCGAGCGGCGCGGCGAGGCCCACGACGACCCCCAGCAGGAGCGCATTCCAGCCCCCAAGCCAGTCCTGGTAGAGGCCGGCGCACCAGACGGCGAGCGCCGACCCGGCGATGCCGAACGCGAGCCCCTCGAGCGTCTTCGAGGGCGACACGCGCAGCGCCAGCGGCCGGGTCCCCAGCGTGCGCCCGCCCAGGTAGGCCGCGGTGTCGCCGAGGAACGTCCCGACGAGGATGTCGATCACGATGCCGTTGCCGTGCGGCAGCTCGCGCAGCAGGATCGCGTGCGCGATCGCCAGTCCGACCCAGAGCGTCCCCAGCACGGTCAGCGCCATCGCGTCGGTCAGCGGCGCGTCGCTGCGCTCGGGCATCGCGAGCCCGATCAGGAACAGCAGCGGGAAGAACGCGACCGTCGCCAGCAGCACCTGGTGCTCGCCGCCGAAGTGCGCGGCGGCTGCCAGCCCGATCAGCCCGAGGAAGCCGGCGAGCCGGACGGGACGCAGCCCGTCGTACATCCGGAACAGCTCGTGCAGGCAGATCAGCCCGAGCAGCACGATGCCGGCCGCAAAGATCGCGCCGCCGGCGGCCACGATCAGGATCGCGTAGGCGATCGCCGGGACCGCCACCCAGAGCCGCGCGCCGAGGTCCGACATGGAGTTGCGCCTGCGCGAGCGCTGCGCGCGGCGGCGCGACGAGCGGGCCATCAACGGCCGCCGAAGCGCCGCCGGCGCGCCCGCAGCTCGGCGAGCGCGAACTCGAGCTCCGCGCGCCCGAAGTCGGGCCACAGCACGTCGGTGAAATGCAGCTCGGAGTAGGCCGACTGCCAGAGCAGGTAGTTCGACAGCCGCTGCTCGCCGCTCGTGCGGATGATCAGGTCGGGATCGTGCATGTCAGGCGCGTACAGGTGCGCGCGGAACTCGTCCTCGGTGTCGCCGGTGAACGCGCGCGCCGCGTCGATGATCTCCGCTCTGCCGCCGTAGTTGAATGCGACGAAGAGCGTTATGCGCTCGTTCGCCGCGGTCTTCTCCTCCGCCCAGCGCATCTGCTCGAGCAGCTCGGGGGCGACACCCGTGCGGCGGCCGATGAAGCGCATCCGCACGCCCTCCTCGTGCAGCTCCGGCGTCTCCACGAGGATCCGCTCGGAGAACATCTCCATGAGTGCGGCGACCTCCTCGATCGGTCGCGCCCAGTTCTCGGTCGAGAACGAGTAGACGGTCAGCTCGCGGATCCCCAGCTCGACCGAGTCGCGCAGCCGTGCCTTGACCGCGTCGGCGCCGGCGCGATGGCCCTCCTCGACCGGCAGGCCGCGTTGGTTGGCCCAGCGTCCGTTGCCGTCGGTGATGATCGCGACGTAGGTGGCGCCGTCGGCGCTCACACCTCGAGGATCTCTTCTTCTTTGGCCTTGACCAGCGCGTCGAGCTCGTGGACGCGCTCGTCGGTCAGCTTCTGCAGCGCTTCCTCGGCGCGGTGCTCGTCGTCGGCGCCGGCCTCGCCCCCGTCGCGCAGCTCGCGCAGGTCGTGCATGGTGTCGCGGCGGATGTTGCGCAGCGCGACCTTGCCCTCCTCGGCCAGGTGGCGCACGACCTTGACGAGGTCCTTGCGGCGCTCCTCGGTCAGCTCCGGGATCGTCAGGCGGATCATCTGGCCGTCGTTGGACGGCGTGATGCCGATGTCGGACTCCATGATCGACCGCTCGATCGCCTTGATCGAGTTCTTGTCGTAGGGCTGTACGGTCAGCAGCCGCGCCTCGGCGGTGTGGATCGTCGCGAGCTGCCGCAGCGGCGTCTGGGCGCCGTAGTAGTCGACCATGACGCGGTCGAGCAGACTCGGGCTCGCGCGGCCCGTGCGCACGGAGCCGAACTTGGCGCGCGTCGCCTCCACGGACTTGCCCATGTGCTCGCGTGCGTCTGCCAGGAGGTCGTCGATGATGGTCATGACGTCGTCACCAGGGTTCCCACCCGCTCGCCGGAAACTATCCGATCGATGTTCGACTCGTCGTTCATGTTGAAGACGTAGATCGGGAGGTTGTTGTCCATGCAGAGCGAGAACGCCGTCGAGTCCATCACCTTGAGGCCGCGCTCGAGTGCCTCGCGGTGCGTGATCGTAGGGATGAACGCCGCCTCCGCGTCGAGTTGCGGATCGGCCGTGAAAACGCCCTCAACCCCGTTCTTGCCCATCAGGATCGCCTCGGCGTGGATCTCGAGCGCGCGCAGCGCCGCCGCCGTGTCGGTCGTGAAGAACGGATTGCCCGTGCCGGCGGCGAAGATCACGACGCGCGCCTTCTCGAGATGGCGCATGGCCCGGCGCCGGATGTACGGCTCGGCGACCTCGGAAATCGTGATCGCGCTCTGCACGCGGGTGTTGACGCCCTGGCGCTCGAGCGCGTCCTGCAGCGTGAGCGCGTTCAGCACCGTTGCGAGCATGCCCATGTAGTCGCCGGTCGCTCGGTCCATCCCCTGCTGGGTCGCGGCAGTCAGCCCGCGGAAGATGTTGCCGGCTCCCTGCACGACCGCGACCTCGACGCCGCGGTCGTGCACTCCCTTGATCTGGGAGGCGATCGCCTCGACTCGCGCGGGATCCGTGCCGTAGGCGAGGTCGCCCATCAGCGCCTCCCCCGACAGCTTGAGGAGGATGCGCTCGAACGCGGGTGCGCTCACCGGCGCTAGGCCCCGACCGCGAAGCGCGCGAAGCGGCGGATCACGACGTTCTCGCCCGTCGTGCCCGAGAGCTCGGCGCGCAGCTGCTCGATCGTCTTGCCCTCGTGCTTGTCGGGGTTCACGTGCTGCTGGTGGAGCAGGACGACGTCCTCCATCCACTTGCGCAGCTTCCCCTCGGCGATCTTGGCGCGCACGTTCTCGGGCTTGTCGGCGGCCTGCTGCACGAACACGCGCAGCTCGGCCTCCCTGTCGGCGGGTGGGATCTCGTCCTCGCTGACGTAGCGGACCGTCGGCGTCGCGGCGACGTGCAGCGCGACCTCGCGTGCAAAGGCGATGAAGTCCTCGTTACGGGCGACGAAGTCGGTGTTGCAGTCGACCTCGACGAGCACGCCGACCTTGCCGTTGCCGTGGATGTACGCCTGGACGGTGCCCTCCGTGGCCTCACGACCACCCATCTTCAGCGCCTTGTCGCCGAGCCGCACTCGCAGCAGCTCGACAGCCTTGTCGATGTCGCCGCCGGTCTCGCCGAGCGCGTTCTTGCAGTCCATCATGCCTGCGCCGGTGCGGTCGCGAAGCTCCTTGACCTGCGCGGCGGTGATCGTGGGCGTGCTCACGTGGGGTCCTTCTCCTGGTCCTCGTCGTCCGCTACGGCGTCCTTGATCGCGCCGGCGGCGCCGGCAGCTGCTCCGGCGACGGCGCCGAGCGGTCCGGGGGCGCGGTCCGCGACCGCCGCGGCAGCCGACTGCGCCGCGCCGGCGGCACCGGCGGCGGCGTCCTGGGCGGTGTCGACGGCACGCTCGGCGACGCCCTTGTCCTCCTCGCCGGTCGCGACCGCGGCGTCCGGGGGCGTGGTGGCGAGCGTGTCGGCCGTCGGCGCTTCCTTCGCGTACCTGCCCTTGGCGGGCTTCTTGGCGGGCTTCGCCGGCGGTGCCGCCTCGGCCTGAGCCGCGGGCGGGACGTCGGTCTCGGGGGCTGGCGGAGTGTCGGCCTCGGGGGTTGGCGGTGCGGCGTCCGCTGGCGGTGCGGCGTCGGCCTCCGCCGGTGGCGCCTCCGCACGAGCTGCCTCGGCCGCCGCCGTCGGACCCGGCTCGGGCGTCGCGGCGGGTTCCTGCTTGGGCTTCCGGGAGCGGCTGCGCGGCTTCCTGGCGGGCGCCGCCTCGGGCGGCGCTGCGGCGGTCTCTGAGGACGCGGCCCCGGCCGCGCCGGCCGCACCGGCTGCCTGCGGGACACGCTCGCCGGCATCCGGGTTGACGTGCTCGCGCGCGGTGAGACCGGCGCCGGCGCCGCCCGCGGGCATCGCCGGCTCGTCCTGCGCCTGCGCCGCCGCGCCCGCCTCGGCCGAGAGCCTGCCCTCGGCGCGCGGGATTCCGAGATCCTGGACGGCCTCCGCGACGGTCGCCTCCGCGGCGTCACGCGTCATGCCCTCGGTGCCCTGCGTGAGCGCCTCGGCAGCGGCGGCGGCCTCGGCGTCCTTGCGCGCCTGTTCCTCCGCCTCACGGCGGGCCTTCTCCTCGGCTTCGAGGCGCGCCTGCTCGGCGGCCTCCTGGCGCGCACGCTCCTCCTCGGCGCGGAACATCCGGTTGCCGGCGCCGATCACGTCGCCGATCGCGCGTGTGATCACGTTGCAGGCGCGGATGCCGTCGTCGTTGCCCGGGATCACGTAGTCGATCCCGTCCGGGTCGCAGTTCGTGTCGACCAGGCCGATGATCGGGATCCGCAGGCGCTGTGCCTCGCGCACCGCGATCAACTCGGTCTTGAGGTCGATCACGAACAGGGCGTCGGGCACGCGCTGCATGTTCTTCACGCCGCCGAGGTTGGCGCGCAGCTTCTCGAGGTCGGCCTGAGCGGCCATCCGCTCGCGCGTGGGCAGCAGGCCGAGTTGGCCCTCCGACTCGTAGCGCTCGAGGTCGTGCAACCGCTTGATCCGCGCGGAGATGGTCTGGAAGTTGGTGAGCAGGCCACCGAGCCAGCGGTGGTTCACGTAGGGCTGGCCGGCGGACTCGGCGATCTCCTTGATGCCGTCGCGGGCCTGCTTCTTCGTTCCGACGAAGAGCACGGTGCCGCCGCGCCGCGCGAGTCCGTCGGCGAAGCGCTGGGCCTGACCCAGCAGCGCCTCGGTGCGCAGCAGATCGATGATGTAGATGCCGCCGCGCTCACCATGGATGAAGCGACGCATCTTCGGATTCCAGCGGCGCGTCTGGTGGCCGAAGTGCACGCCGGCCTCCAACAGCTCCCTGATCCCGACTTCCTGAGCCACGGGTGATTCTCCCTTGCGGTCGTGTGATGCGATTCCCGGGCGAGAGAGTGCATGCGAACCCGGCGCAGGTGCGCCGGGCAGGGCCGCAAGCCTCCGGTTGGGTGGGCCGCCCGGGGTTGGGGTTCTTGCCTCGGATGAGGCGGTACGGGCCGCATTCTAGCCGCATGTCCGTCCCATCGCTGCGGCTGGGGGTGTGCGTCTGCACCCCCGTGGTCGCGCGGAGCCGGTCCGTGCCGGCGCGGTCGTCGGGTGAACCTCGACTGCGGCATTGAAAGAATGGGTTCCGGCCCGGCGGCGGGTTCGCGGGACGCGGACGGCGCGCTGCCGGGCGACTTGACCCACATATATGACCGTCAACGCGCCCGGGACCTCTCCGCCCCGGTCGGACCCGCTCCCTCATCGCCGCGGGTGACGTTCACCCCGCGCCGCCACCTCGAGCGCCGCGACCAGGTCCGCCGGCAGCGGCGAGCGCACGTCGACCGCCGCGCCCGTGACCGGGTGCGGGAAGGCGAGCCGGGCGGCGTGGAGGAACTGGCGCCCGAGCCCGTGGCGCCCGGACGTCCCGTACTCGCGATCGCCGGCGACCGGGTGCCCGATAGCCAGCATGTGCGCGCGGATCTGGTGCGTGCGGCCGGTGTCGAGCCGCACCCGCAGCAGTGTGTCCTGCGGCAGCGCGCGCTCGACCTCGAAGTGCGTGATCGCGTCGCGCGGCTCGTCGGTGTCGGTCGAGACCCGCGTGCGCACGCGGCGGTCGCGGCCGAGCGGCGCCTCGACCGTGCCGCTCCGCGCGGGCGGGCGGCCCTCCACCAGTGCGAGGTACTCGCGCACGAGCCGCCGCTCGGCGAGCAGCCCCTTGAGCGCCGCGTGGACCCGCTCCGAGCGGGCGAGCACCAGCAGCCCGGAAGTGTCGCGGTCGAGACGGTGCACGATGCCGGCGCGCTCGGGGTCCTCGCCGCCGCTCACCGACCCCGCCAGCGCCTGTGCCAGGGTGCCCGCGCGGTTCCCGTGACCCGGGTGCACGACGACGCCGGCCGGTTTCTCGACGACGATCAGGTGCTCGTCCTCCCACGCGACGGCGAACCGGGCATCGGCGACAGGGGCGGCCGGCGCCGCCGCCTGCGGCTCGTTGATGTGCACCAGCTCGCCGCCGGTGAGCATGCGCCGCTTGGCCACCAGCACGCCGTCGACCGTCACCTGCCCGCCGTCGATCAGACGCTGAGCGGCCGTGCGCGAGCCGGCGTGTGCGGCCAGGAAGACGTCCAGGCGCTGG
>DASQMT010000163.1:0-7866 GCA_035645355.1 Solirubrobacteraceae bacterium
CACCGCGGTGTCACCCAGGCCGATCACGTCGCCGACCCGCTTCGCGACCGGGCCGGTGAGGACGATCGCGAGCGTGATCGCCGCGGTCACGAGCACGAGCACGACCGTGACGGCGATCTGCAGTGGCCGCAGCTTCCAGAAGGGCCGGCCCTCCTCGACCTCGTAGATGACGTTGGAGGCCTTCACGAACCCGCCGACGTAACCCGACGCCGACCACAACGCGCCCAGCAGGCCGAGCACGAACGCGAAGCCCGCCGCACTGGATGCGCCCTGCAGATTGGTGATCGCGTTCGTGACCACGTCGCGGGCCGGACCGGGGGCCAGACCGGCGAGGTTGTCGATCAGCGGCTGCGTCGTCGAGGCTCCCAGCAGTCCGAGGATCGACATCAGCACGAGCAGCGCGGGGAACAGCGACAGCACGCCGTAGTAGGTCAGCGCGGCCGCCAGCAAGGTCAGCTCGTCCTGCTTGAACTCGCGTACCGTGCGCTTGAGGATCGCTCTCCACGAAGCCTTCGGCAGCTCGGCAGGGGTATCCGGCACCTGACCGTCCTGCCGCTGCCCCCGACGGGCCGCCGCTGCGCCGGTGTCAGTCATCTCGTCGTGTCCTCCGGTCGCGGGGATCGCCGGGCATGGATACCCGGTATGCCCGCGTCGCTCCCGCCGACTCGCGCGCGCGAGCGCACCCGCGCGTCATCATCCCCACGGTGAAGGTGCTCGTGACAGGCAGCAACGGCCACCTGGGAGAGGCGCTGATGCGCCGTCTGCCGCAGGAGGGCCACACGACGCTCGGACTCGACGTGACGCCCGGGCGGTTCGTCGATGTGGCGGCCTCGGTGGCCGACCGCGAGGCGGTGCGAGCGGCGCTCGACGGCGTGGATGCGGTCATGCACACCGCCACCCTGCACAAGCCTCACGTCGGCACGCACCCACGTCAGGACTTCATCGACACCAACCTCACGGGGACGCTGACGGTGCTCGAGGAGGCGGTGAAGGCCGGGGTTCGCTCGTTCGTGTTCACGAGCACCACGAGCGCGTTCGGGCGCGCGCTGATGCCTGCGCCGAGCGAGCCGGCGGCATGGATCACCGAGGACGTGGTCCCGCGCGCGCGCAACATCTACGGAGTCACGAAGCTCGCCGCCGAGGATCTCTGCGAGCTCGTCCACCGCGATCACGGGCTTCCGTGTCTCGTCTTGCGCACGTCTCGCTTCTTCCCCGAGCCCGACGATCATGACGATCGGCGGGCGGCGTACGACGACCTCAACCTGAAGGTCTGCGAGCTCTTGTACCGCCGTGTCGACCTCGAAGACGTCGTCTCAGCGCATGTCCGGGCCATCGAGCGCGCTCCGGACCTCGGCTTCGGTCGCTACATCATCTCGGCCACGACACCGTTCAGCGTCGAGGACCTGGCAGCGCTCCGCGGCCGCGCCGGGGATGTCGTCGCACGCCGGCACCCCGAGTACGAGCGGATCTTCGCCGACCGTGGTTGGTCGATGCTGCCCGACATCGAGCGCGTCTACGTCAACGAACGCGCTCGCGCCGAGCTCGGCTGGGAGCCTCGCCACACGTTCGGCACGGCGCTCGGTGCGCTGGCCGACGGGCGCGATCCGCGCAGCGCGATCGCGCGCGCCGTGGGCGCCAAGGGCTATCACGAGCGCACGGTGGGGATCTACACGACGCGTTGAGATGCGGGTACGGCATGCGCCCGGATGTGTGAGCCGCCACAACCCATGGGTATCCGGACGACATGAGGATCCCAGCGTTTGCCCGCCGTGCGCTGCCCAGCCTTGCGGTCGCGGTCGCGCTCGGCGTCTCCGCCTGCGGTGAGGACGACGTCGAGCGCAACGTCAACCAGGGAGCCGAGCAGGCCGAGGATGCCGGCAGCGAGCTCGAGAAGGCCGGCGAGGACGCCGCGCGCGAGGCGGAGAAGGCCGCCGAAGACGCGCAGGACGAGCTCGAGAAGTAGCGCTCCCCCACCGCCGGAGCTAGCGCCCCAGCCCAGCGGGTAGCACGCAGCTGTGCGCACCGTCACGTGGGGTGACCGGATCGTCGCCCTCTACGCGTGGGTGGTGGTCGCGCTGCGCCTGGTCCTCCCCGTCGCCTGGATCGCCGCGGCGGTGCTCGCGTGGATGTGGCTGCCGCCGCTGGGCGGCGCCGCCCAGTCACCGCTCGGAGACATCGTGCCCGAGCGGTCGCCGGCGCTCGATGCCCAGGCAAAGGCGCTGAGGCTGTTCGGCAGCTCCGTGCTGACAGACACGCTGGTCGTCCAGCGCGATCCCGAGGGCCTCGGCCAGGCGCACCTGGAAGGGCTGGCCCGCGGGGCGGTGGAGACCGCGCAGGGCGAGCAGCCGCGCGACCTGGCAGCGATCCGCGGGGCGGTCCCACTCGTCAACGTGCGGCTGCCCGGGCTGCCCTGGCAGGAGGCGGGCACGACGGCGGTCACGTACCTGTTCATCGGTCCTGAGGCGAACCTGATCGAGCGCGACTTCGCGGCGCGGCGCTTCGCCGCCCACTACGCCCCGATCGCGACCGGCGGCACGGTCGGCGTCACCGGCGCCGGATCGGCGCGGCTGGCCCAGTACGAGGAGATGGAGGGCATGCTCCCGTGGGTCGAGGCCGCGACCGTGGCGGTGATCCTGCTGATCGTCGCGGCGTACTTCCGCTCTGTCGGCGCGCCGCTGCTGACGCTGCTCACCGTCGCGATCGCCTACGTCGTAGCCGTGCGCGTGCTGGCGTGGAGCGGCGAGCAGGCCGGCGTCGCGGTCCCGCGCGAGATCGAGCCCATCCTCGTCGTGCTGCTGCTCGGGTTGGCGACGGACTACACGGTCTTCTTCATGTCCGAGACGCGCCGGCGCCTGGCGCGCGGCGAGCCAAGACTCGAGGCCGCTCGCAGGGCGACGATGCGGATCGTCCCGATCGTGCTCTCGGCGGGCCTGCTCGTGGCCGGCGGCGCCGCCGCGCTGATCGCCGGCAAGCTCGAGTTCTTCCGCGTGTTCGGCCCGGGGATGGCGCTCTCGGCGATCGTGGTCACGGTCGTGTGCGTGACGCTCGTGCCCGCGCTGCTCGGGCTCGTCGGGCCGTGGCTCTTCGGCCGCTCGGTGCGGGAGGCGAAGCCGCCACCACCGGGACCGGCGCCCGCCGTCGCCGCCGACGGAGCGAGCCCGGCCCAGGCGACGGGGCGGGAGCGCTGGCGGCTGCGCGCGTCGCCGCTGCTGGGCGCCTGGCGCGCGAGCCGCCGGCTCGCGCGCGAGCAGGGACGCCCGGTGCTCCCGATCTTCGGCACGCGCCTGCTGACGATGCGGCCTGTGGCCGTGGTGCTCGCGGTGGTCACGATCGCCACGTTGGTCGTGGCCGCCGGGGCGGCGCGCTCCAGCACCCTCTCGGTCTCCTTCGTGCGCTCGCTGCCGGCCGACAGCGAGCCGCGCCGTGCCGCCGACACCGCGGCGCGCGGCTTCCTGCCCGGCATCACCTCGCCGTCGGAGATCATCCTCGAGCAACCGGGCATCGGAGCCCGCGAGGTCGAGCTCGCCCGGCTGCAGGAGCTGGTGGCGCGCCAGCCCGGCATCGCGCTCGCCTTTGGCCCGCGCGAGCAGGCCGTGGTCCGCTTCGCGCGCTTCGCCGTCGCGCCCGGCGACGTCGCCGCCCGGCTGATCGTGATCCTCGACGCGGACGCGACCGGCGCCCGTGGCATCGCGGCCTTCAGCGCGCTGCGCGACCGCATGCCGGCGCTGCTGGCGCAGGCCGGGCTCGATCGGGAGGTGCGCGTGTCGTACGGGGGTGAGTCGGCGCTCGCGGCCGACAGCGTCGACGCCGTCGCCGCCGATCTGCGCCGGATCGCCGTCGCCGCGGTGCTCGTCACGTTCTTTCTGCTGGCGTTGTTCCTGCGCGCGCTCGTCGCGCCGCTGCTGCTCGTGCTCGCAAGCGTGCTCGCGGTCGCCGCGTCCTTCGGACTCACCGCGCTCGTGCTGCCCGGCGCCGACTTCATCTACTACGTGCCGCTCGTCGCGGTCGTGCTGCTGGTCGCGCTCGGCTCGGACTACAACGTCTTCATCGCCGCACGCATCCGCAGCGAGGCACGCGAGCGGCGGATGCAGGAGGCGATCGCCGTCGCGGCGCCCTCTGCCTCGCGCGCCATCACGGTCGCGGGCATCACGCTCGCCGCAACGTTCGCCCTGCTCGCCCTGATCCCGCTGCGTCCGTTCCGGGAGCTGGCGCTGCTGATGGCGATCGGCGTGCTCGTCGACGCGCTGCTGGTGCGGCCGCTGCTGATCCCCGCGCTGCTCGCGGCGGGCCGCGAGTGGTCCTGGTGGCCAGGGCGGTCGACGCGGCCGCAGACGAGCAAGGCATTTCTGAGCCAGGTTTCGGCGCGCAGCGGCCAGCCCGAGCGCGATGCGCAGCGCATGACGGAGGCGACGCTCGCCACGCTCGGGGAGCGGCTCACCGCCAACCAGGCGCAGGAGCTCGCTCGTCAGCTGCCATCGACGCTCGCGGCCGGGATGAAGGACCGCAACGGCGCCGACGGCGCGTTCACGGCGGACGAGTTCGTCCGCCGTGTCGCCGACCGGTCCGGAACGTCGGCGAGCTCGGCGCGCGAGGAGGTGCGCGCCGTGCTGATGACGCTCAGGGACGCGCTGCCCGAGACCGAGGTCGACTACGTGCGCGCCGCGCTCTCCGAGGACTACCGTGCCCTGCTCGGCGACCCGCCGGGTCCCGAGCGGCCGACCGCGACGGCGGCCGGCCGATGACCAGGGAGCAGCTCGGCGACCTGGCCGTGCTCGTGCTGATCGTCCTGTTCGCCTGGTTGGGGCTGCGCGTGCACGACAGCATCGGCGGGCTTGAGGACATGGCACGGGGGATCGAGCAGACCGGCGCCTCGATCCAGCGCTCGGGCGACACGGCCGCCGCGGAGATCCGGCGCGGCGTCGGCAACGCGGCCAGCGCCACGGACCAGCTGCCGATCGTGGGCCCGCAGGTCGGCGACACGCTGCGCGAGACGGCCCAGTCGACCGCCGCGGCGGTCCAGCGCGAGGCACGCGCGACCGGCGCCGAGCTCTCCGCCTCCGGCCGCCAAGGCGCCGAGGACGCGCGAGCGACCGCGCGGCTGGTCGGCTGGCTCGCGTTCCTCGTCCCAACCGTCGCGCTTCTGTCGCAGGCGGTGCCGGGCTGGCTGCGGCGCCGGCGGGGCCGCGCGCAGCCGGCCGCCGGTCCAGGCCGGCCGACCGCTTCCCGTGACGACTGACCTGCGCCACGCCTGCGCCGCACGCTGCGCCGATCGCCGTCGGGTCGAATCCGTAACCGGCCGTTAGACTTCAATGGTGCGGATAGCCATCTTCGGAAGCTGCGTCACGCGCGATCTCTTCGAGGACGGTGTGCTGCGCTCGGCCCTGGTGCACTATGCCTCCCGCTCCTCGCTGATCAGCGCGGTGGCCGACCCGGTGGCGCTCGACGAGGCCGAGGTGCCGCTCGAGTCCGCCTACCAGCGACGCGCGGTGCTGGCCGACTTCAACAAGACGTTCTTCGCCGACGTCGAGGCGCTCACGCCCGATTGGGTCGTCATCGACCTGATCGACGAGCGGTTCGACGTGCTGCGCACCGGCGCGTCCTGCGTGACCGAGTCGTCGGCGTTCTCGAGCGCGGGCCTCGGTGACCGGGAGCGCTTCACGTTCAGCCCGATCCCGCGGCTCACGACCGAGGCGGCGCGGCTGTTCGAGGATGCGACGACCGCCTTCGCCGAGCGACTCGGGGAGATCGTCCCACCCGAGCGCGTCATATTGCACCGCGCGCTATGGCTTACGCGCTACCGGCGCGGGGATCTGATCCAGGAGTTCCCCGAGCCGCGCCGAGCGTTCGCCGAGCGCCACAACCAGGCGCTCGAGGCCGACTACGACGCGCTCGCATCGAGCCTGGGCGGCGCCGCGTCGACGATCGGCCCGGATCCCGGCCGGCATCTCGCCGACGAGAACCACAAGTGGGCGCTCGAGCCGTTTCACTACGAGAACGGTTACAACCGGGCCGCCGTGGAGCAAGTGCGAGCGATCGTCGGCGTCTGAGGCCCGACGAGCCGATCAGCCGGCGCGCAGCTGCGAGAAGTTGCACAGCCGGACGCCGGCGTCCCGGACCGCCCGGCGCACGTCGGGGTCGCACAGCGCCTGCAATTCCAGCGGCCGCTCCGCGGAGTACGAGGTGAAGTCCTCCGCCTCTGTTGCCGGATGGCAGCAGAGCTCCGTCGCGCCGGGGAGCAGCGCGTTGACGAGCCCTACCAGGGCCGTGGACGAGACCCCCTCCGGGAACGCGGCGCCACGGCGACCCTGTCCGTAGAAGTCGCCGCAGAAGCGGATCGCTCCCGACTGGCGCAGCGGCACCCCGAGCACAGCGGCCATCGCCACGCCGACGGAGCGGACCGGCTCCTCGCGATGGACATGCTGGTGCGAGTCCAGATGCGTGGGATCAGCGCCGGCCAGCTCGCGGAAGCGCTCGAGCTGGCGTGCCATCTCACCTGCGACCGCGTCGCGATCCTCGAGGTCGACGACGACATAGGTGGCGCGCCAGTCCTCTTCGACCGGCTCCCATTCGCCGAGGTCGAAGTGCAGCCCCAGGCCGAGCGCGGGATGCTCCCGCGCCTGCGCCGCGGCGTCCGCGGCGTCGGGGTAGCGGACCATGAGGCTCGCGCTCGTGACGATCCCGTGGACGTGCGCGCCGACGATCCCGGCGGTGATCGACGCGCTGCGGCCGAAGTCGTCGGCGTTGACGACGAGGCGGCGGTCGGGCGGCTCAGGACCCTTCACAGGCACGCGAGCAGCTCTCCCAGCACCCGGTCGGAGTCGAAGACGCTCTCGGCGATCTCGCGCGCAGCGCGGCGATGACGGCCGTAGTCCGAGCGGAGCGAGTCGACCGCGGCGACGACGTCGTCGGCGTCGTCGAAGGCCAGCAGTCCCGTGCCCGTCGGCAGGTGCGCGCCGAAGCCGGTGTCCTGGGCGATAACTGGCCGGCCCGAAGCCAGGTAGCAGACGCTGCGATCGCTGAACCACCCGCATCCGGCCGCGACGTAGCCGGCCTTGGCCAGCCCGAACTCCGCCCACGAACCGCGCACGAAGGACCTGTAGCGCGCGGGCGTGCCGGCGGCGGCGTCGGGATCCAGCAGCCTCCACCCCGCCTCCGTCAGTGCCGCGAGGTCGCGTGTCTCCTCGGGGTGGATGGCGAGCGCCGGCTCGAGCGCGACACCGAGCCGGCCGGGCAGGTCGATCAACGGACGCAGCGAGTGGGCCTTTTGGCCGTAGTGGACGCCGCCGTGCTCGATCGACCCGTAGGCGCGCCAGTGCCCGACCGTCGTGAGCCTCTCCGAGACGGTCTCCTCCGCGACGGGCCAGTGCTCGAGGACGACGGGCTGGGGGGTGGTGATCCACCGGCGTCCGCAAGTCGGCACGGCACAGTCAGGCGCGCCGACCGAGCGCCCTACCGTGACGAACCGGTTGTGGCGGCCGAAGCCCATGTCGATGCCCTCCACCGCCTCCCACAGCTGGGTGAACCCCGGGTCGAGATCCACGAACGCCCGTACGCCGATCGCCCCCAGCAGGTCGTCGTCATCGAGCACGCCGGAGAGGTTGAGCAGGAGATCGGCGCGTGCGCAGAAGCGCGCGACGGCGGCTTGGTCCAAGCCGTAGGGGCGGCCACCGCCGGCATCGATCAGCGCGGCCGAGCCGCGCAGTCCGAAGCACCCGACCACGGAGTCGAAGTAGGTTGCGGCCGGTGAGCCGGGGAGTCCGCCCGGGCCCGCGTCGACGGGCTCGAGCAGGAGGACGTCATGACCGAGCCGGCGTAGGCCGAGCAGGTACTGGAGCACGGCCCAGCTCGCGCCACCCTGGCGCGGGA
>DASQMT010000164.1:0-8872 GCA_035645355.1 Solirubrobacteraceae bacterium
CGAGCATCGGCTCACGCACGCGCAACTCCCAGGCGACGAACGCGCCAATCGCGACTACTGCCACCGCGAAGGCGGAGAGGATCAGGCCGTCGGTCCAGCCGCGCGCCGGCGCCTCGATGATCGCCCAGACGAGCGCGCCGAGGCCCAGGCTCGAGAGCGCGAAGCCGGTGCCGTCGAGCCGCGGCTTGGCCGGATCGAGCGACTCCGGCACGAGCCAGCGACCGCTGAGCAGCGCCGCCGCCACGAACGGGAGGTTGACGAGGAAGACGAGGCTCCAGTCGCCGTGCTCGACCAGCCAGCCGCCGGTCACGGGCCCGATCACGATGCCGAGACCGGAGACGGCGGCCCAGATCCCGATCGCCTTGCCGCGCTCGTGCGCGGGGAACACCGCTGTCAGGATCGAGAGTGTCGAGGGCATGATGAAGGCTCCGCCGACGCCCATCAGCGCACGCGTCGCGATCAGCATCTCGGAGGACTCGGCGAGCGCCGACAGCCCGGAGCCGAGGCCGAACACGAGCAGCCCGAACGTGAGCGCCTTCTTGCGCCCGAAGCGGTCGCCGAGCGCGCCGGCCGTCAGCAGCACGGCGGCGAAGACGAGCATGTAGGAGTCGACGATCCACTGCAGCTGTGAAGCGCTTGCGTCGAGATCGCGCTGGAGCGTCGGCAGTGCGACGTTGAGGATCGTGTTGTCGAGGGCGATCACCAGCAGGGAGAAGCAGAGGACGGCGAGCGTCCACCAGCGGCGCGGATCAGGGGCGTCGGGAGCCATGTACAGCACCTCGCGGGGGTGAGAGGGTTACGAAACGAAACGTCTTCGTTTCCATCATGTAGCGGGACAGTACAGGACTTTCGTACAAAACGCAAACGTTCCGTTTCGTAACTGAGCCCTCCACGGCGGACGACCGCGGCGGGGATCGTGCAACCCGGTGGCGGGGCGGCTCAGTGCACGAACGCGGCGAACGCCGGCCGGGCCCGGCCGTCCGCCTCGCGGAGCCCGCAGTCGTAGCGCGGGTCGGCCGTGACCGTGTACTGCGTGAACAGCCCGACGCCCGGCGTTCGCTCGTAGCGTGCGATCGCATCCGCGAGCATCGATGCCTGGCCGAGGCGCTGACGCCGGGGCGAGAGCTCGCGCCCGAGGCGGCGCTCCACCCCCGAGAGCCGGACGCCGCCCTCGGTGGCGTAGACGAGCGGGCCGCCGTCGGGTGCGTCACGGCCGCGCCAGCGGCCCGCGAGCTGCGCGCGCATCGCGCTCACGCGGTCACCGCCGCGCTCGGCGTCGTTGTAGTTGTGGAACGACCACACCCAGCGCTCGCCGCCTTCGAAGCCGCGCCGGTGGAGCGCCTCGAGCAGCGCAGCGATGAACGGACGCTGCTCCGTGATCAGGTGTGCCTTGTCGGACTCGGCGTCCGAGAGCGACGGCGCCAGGCAGATCACCGGCTCGTCGTGGCGCCGCGCGATCGCGTCGACCGTCGTGATCATCTCGGCGACCCGCTCCGCCATCCGCGGCTGGGGCCAGAGCTGGAGGTTGGGCTCGTTGACGACCTCGAAGCAGGTCATGCGGCACGAGTAGCGCAGCCACAGGGACTCCACGAAGCGCGCCCACGCGCTGCGCGGACCGTGGCCGGAGCGCGGCATCCGCCACTCGGGCGAGCGGCCGTGGAAGTGCACCCGGGTGTGGTTCACCCAGCGCGGATAGCGGTAGGGCATCAGGATCACGTGCAGCCCGTCGGCCACGACGGCGTCGATCTGAGCGTCGAGCGCGAGCAGGTGCTGCAGGCCGGGGTTGGCCCGGTCCTCCAGCGCGATCGCCGCATCGGGCTGCACGAACGGCCAGTCGACCCAGAAGCGCACGTGCGTCGTGCGCGCGATCAGCGGCGGTGCCCAGGGCTGCGCCCGCAGCACCGTGTAGTCCTGCAGCACGCCGGGCGAGCGCAGTCCCTGCGGGGTGAGGTCGATCCCGATCCCCATCGCGCCGGGGAGCGCCGACTGCGCCGGCATCGCCGCGGCGCGCCCGCTCCCGGCCGCCAGCAACGCCGCTCCCGCCGCGGCGAGCGCCTCGCGTCGGGTGACGGCCATGCGCCCATCAAAGCACGGCCGCCGCGCCGGCTCAGGAGCGCTGCGGTAGCGCCCCGCCGCGCCGGCGACGCGCCGCGAGGCGTGCCATCACACCCGGCGGCAGGCGCCCGCCGGTCGAGAGCCAGGACCCCGCGAGGATCAGCAGCAGCCCGGCCACCGCGGTGGGTTCGAGCCCCTCTCCCAGCAGCGCGATGCCGAGCGCCACGGCCACGACCGGGTTGACGAAGGTGATCACTGTCGCGCGGCCGGGGCCGACCGCGTGGATCAGCGCGAAGAACAGCAGGAAGCCGAGCGCGCTGCAGGCCAGCCCGAGCACCAGCACGGAGAGCAGCGTCTGCGTCGAGGGCATCGCGGGCGGTGCCGAGAATGCCGCCACCGGCGCCAGCACAAGCGCGGAGATGCCCATCGAGGCGGTCACGGGGCCAAGTGGGTCGAGCTGGCCGAAGCGGTGCTTGATGATCATCGGCCCGGCCGCGTAGCCGACCGCCGCGAGCAGGATCGCGAACGCCCCGAGCAGCTCGCCCGGGCGGCCTGCGACGTCGAGGCCGAGCAGCACGACGACGCCCGTGAAGCCGACGATCAGGCCGACGAGCCGCGCGCCCTCGGCCCGCTCCTCGCGGTCGACCCGCAGCGCCATCAGCGCGATGATCAGCGGCACGGCGGCGATCAGGATCGCCGCGAGCCCGGAGCTGACGCGCTCCTCGCCGAAGCCGATCAATGGCCACGGCAGGCAGATCTCGACGATCGAGTAGATCAGCAGCGGTCGCCAGCGCTTGCCGATACCGCGCAGTGCGCCCTTGTGCCAGGCGTAGGGGAGCAGCACCGCGAACGCCACGACGATCCGCCCGAACGCGACCCAGACGGGCGAGAGGTCCTCGACCGCGAGCTTGATGAAGAGGTAGGGGATGCCCCACAGCACCGACACGGCGAGGAAGAGCCACCAGGCACGCGCTGTCATTCCGGACGCTCCCACCGCGCCATTAACAGCAGCCGCGCAGCCACCGCTCCAGTCCGATCGCTTGCAGCCGTCAACAGCGGCGCTGATGGGCCCGCCCTAGCCTGGTGCAGGTGAGCACCCGCATCGCACTGCTCGGCGACAAGGTTCTCGGCGTGCTCACCCACCGTGATCGCGGGCGTGCAAGCGGTCGAGCTTGCCGGCCACCGCTGCACCCGCTGATCGAGGCGTTCCTGGAGGCGTCGCGTGGCCTGGTCGGTCGCTGACATCCCTGACCTGACCGGGCGCCGCGCGATCGTCACCGGCGCCAACAGCGGGATCGGCCTCGTCGCTGCGCGCGAGCTTGCGCGCCACGGCGCCTCCGTCGTGCTCGCCTGCCGCAACATGCGCAAGGGCGAGGCCGCGCTCGCCACGGTGCGCGCAGCCGGCGCCGACGCCGAGCTGGCCCCGCTCGACCTCGGCGACCTGGCCTCCGTGCGCGCGTTCGCGGCCGCGCGCGCGGGCCCGCTCGACCTGCTGCTCAACAACGCCGGCGTGATGGCGCCGCCGCGCTCGGAGACCGCCGACGGCTTCGAGCTGCAGCTCGGCACGAACCACCTGGGCCACTTCGCGCTGACAGGGCTGCTGCTCGGCAACCTGCAGGCGGCGCGAGCGCCGCGCGTGGTGACCGTCTCGAGCGTCGCGCACCGTATGGGGCGGATCGACTTCGAGGATCTGCAGGGAGAGCGCCGCTACCGGCGCTGGCGAGCGTACGGGCACTCCAAGCTCGCCAACCTGCTCTTCATGCGCGAGCTCGACCACCGCGCCCGGTCCGCCGGCTCGGCGCTCGTCAGCGTCGCCGCGCATCCCGGATATGCCGCGACCAACCTCCAGTTCGCCGCGCCGCCGCTGCACGAGCGGCTCGCGATGCGGGTGCTCAACGTGGTGGTCGCGCAGAGCGCGGAGCAGGGCGCGCTGCCGCTGCTGTACGCCGCGACCGTGCCTGACCTGCCGGGGGCGGCCTACATCGGCCCGGACGGACGCGGCGAGGCGCGCGGCCGGCCACAGCTCGTGAGCATGAGCGAACGCGCGCAGGACCCGGACAGCGCCCGCCGCCTGTGGGAGGTCTCCGAGTCGCTGACGGGCGTGACCTACGCGTTCTAGGCGGCGACGATCGGGGCATCCTCGAGGTATGAGCGACAAACCGTCGAAGGACGCGGCCGACGAGGCCGCCGAGATCCGCGAGCACGAGCGCGAGGTGCAGAAGCAGGACCCACACGAGGGGAGCCCGTCCGGCGAGGACGAGGCCGGCGGCATGCTCCTGCCCGCAGCCGGCGAGCTCGACGTCGGGGACGATCCGGCCAAGCCGGGGCCCCCGGGCATGGGGCGCGGCAACCTCGGGGGCTGACGTTCAGTCCGCGCGCGGCGCGTAGCGGTGGTGCAGCGCGAGCGTGTTGCCCGCTGGATCCTCGAAGAACGCCTGATGGCAGACGCCCGAGTCGAGTGTGTCGGCCTTGAACTCGACGCCGCGCGACTCGAGCTCCGCCCGCGCGGCCTCGACGTCGTCGACGCGTAGCGCGATCGGGTGGTTGTTGCGATGCACCGCGATGCCCAGCTTGGCGGAGTCGAGCAGCGCGAGCGTCAGGCTGCCCGTCTCGAACTCCGCGCCGACAGGGTCCTGTCCTCGCCCCTGCCAGACGCTCGAGCGCTCGAGCCCGAGCACCTCGCCGTAGAACGCCATCGAGGCGGCGAGATCGGTGGTCGGGATCGACACGAAGTCGACACCGGTGACGATCGGGGTCTGCGCGGTCATGCTCGCTCCATGGTCGGGATGCGGCTCAGCGGTAGCGGCGGACGTGGCCCTCCACGTCGTGGCCACCCGCGCCGGGGGTGCGGCCGGCGGCTGATCCTACCTGCGTCGTCCGGTTGGAGATCGTGCTGAAGACCAGCCGCGGACCGCGCGGCCCGCGCCCTCCGCGATCAGGAGCCCGGGATGCGCACCCGCCGCGTGATCTGGCCGTTGCTCTCCCAGAACGTGACCTTGCCGGCGAGGTAGGGATCGTCCGGGGCGGGCTGGACGTTGCCCTTGGCGTCGATCGCCCGCGACGTGACGGTGTGCTCGCCCGCAGAGGGGTTGTCCCACCGCAGTGACCAGAACGTCCAGGCGTGCCTCCGTGCCCGCCTGCCCCGGGACGGCTGGCGCTCGAGCCGCGCCTCCTTCCAGGGGCCGTCGTCGATCCTGACCTCGACGGCGTCGATCGGGGCGCCCCAGGCGGCTCCGATGACGCGGTAGCGGTCCCCGCGCCGGGTGACCTTGGCCGGCGCCGACTTGAGCCGCGCGTGGCGCACGTTCGCGAACGTCCAGACCGTCCGCCCCCGGCGGCGCTCCTCCCGGATCGTGACGTAGTCGCGCGCCATGAAGTGGCCGCGGTACTGCTGGTCCCAGACCTCGATGCGCGTCAGCCATTTGACGTTGGCGACGCCGTACCACCCCGGCGCGATCAGGCGCACGGGGTAGCCGTGCTCGGGCGGCAGCGCCCGGCCGTTCATCTCGTAGCAGAGGATGTTCGCGGGGTTGAGCGCGTCCTCGAGCGTCATGCTGCGGGCGAACTGCTCCTTGATCGTCAGGTCGAGCCCGCCCGCGCCGTCCGGGACCACCGTGCCGGTGCCGCGCGGACCGACGACCCCGTCCTCGTCGGGATCGAGCACGCCGAAGTTGTCGCGCACCGTCACCTCGCCGGCGTCCTCGCCCCAGAAGACGACCTCGATGCCCTCCTTCAGCACGCCTGCGCGCTTCAGGAGCGGCGCCAGCGGCGCGCCCGCCCAGCGGGCGTTGCCGACACCGCCGGTGAAGAACGGCAAGCCCGTGTTGCCGGAGCACTCCAGCGTGAAGTCGACCTCGCGGCGGGGACGTGCCTTGAGATCCGCCAGCGTCAGCGTCCGCGGCCGCGCGACCAGGCCGCCGATTCGCAACCGATAGTCCGCGGCCTTGATCGCAGGCTGGTTGTAGTGGCTGACGACGAAGAAGTCGTCCGCCGGCGTCAGCCAGCGGTGGAGCCGCTCCCAGTCCAGCTGGTTGGGGATCTCGAACGGCGGCTCCGGAGGCTGGTCGAGCCACGGGATGACCGCGTCCCTGGCGGGATCTCCGGGGAAAGCTTGAGCCGGGCCGGCGACCTGCAGCACCGTCAGTCCCGCGACCGCCGCCCCACCACCCTTCAAGAGCGTACGGCAATCCAGATCCTGAACATCCATGGCCGGCTCCTCTCCCACGAGACAGTCCTGCCTGACGGAGCGACTCTCTCACTTCGCGGGCGGGTGTCGAGCGCGTTCGTCCGTTGACGGACGCTCCCGGCGCGCGCGGCAGTCGTCGCGGCGACCGCGTCCCGCAGCGCCGGCTCGTGCGGTCGTGCACAGGGCTCAAGTCCGTCGTTGGGAGGCCGACAAGCAGGTCGATGGAGCTACGTGGTTCTCCTGCCCCTGCGCCTGTGCTGCTCGACGCCGCCAGGCTCGCCGAGCTGGAGGCGACCGGTCTCATGGACGCCGGCGCACAGCCCGCACTCGATCGCTTCACCCGCTTGGCCTGCGCCATGATCAAGGCGCCGATCTCCACCGTCGCGCTGGTCGACGACCACCGCCAGTACTTCCCGGCGATGCAGGGGGTGAACGGTTGGGTCGCTGAGGACCGCGGCACGCCGCTAAGCCACTCCTTCTGCCAGCACGTCGTGTCGGACGGCGACCTTGACGTCCCGGATTCGCTGGAGCACCCGGTACTGCGCGACAACCTGGCCGTCTCCGAGCTCAACGTGCGTGCCTACCTCGGCTTTCCGCTCGTGTCGGCGACCGGCAGGCGGCTCGGCGCGCTGTGCACGATCGACAACGTGGCGCGTGTCTGGACGGGTGAGGAGCGGCGCGTGCTCGAGGATCTCGCTGCCGCCGCGAGCACCGACCTGCCGCTGCGCCTCTCGGCGGCGACCAACGCACATCAGGCAACCCACGACGCGCTCACCGGCCTGCCCAACCGGCGACAGCTCGACCGTGATCTCGCGGCTGCGCTCGCACCGGGCGCGGCGCCCTCACGTCTGGCTCTGTTCGACCTCGACGGTTTCAAGGCCTACAACGACAGCTTCGGGCACCCGGCGGGCGACGAGCTCCTGCGCCGCATCGCCACCCGGCTCGCCGAGCATGCGCGGAGCGCCGGTGGCGACGCATATCAAATGGGCGGCGACGAGTTCTGCCTGGTGCTGCCGGTCGGGACCGACGTCGCCCCGATCGCTGCGGGGATCGCCGAGCGCACGGGTCCGCTGGAGATCACAGCCAGCTTCGGCAGCGTGATCGTCGGAGTCGAGGCGTCGGACGCCACGGAGGCGCTGCAGCTCGTCGACGAGCGGCTCTACAGCCAGAAGTACGGTCGCGCCGGCGGGAGCGCCGACCAGGCATGCTCGGCGCTCCTGCAGGCGCTCGCCGAGCGACACCCGTCTCTCGGTCGCCATTCCGAGGCGGTCAGCCGGCTCGCCGAAGCGACGGCGCGGCAGCTCGGGCTCGCGGACGAGCAGGTCATCCAGCTGCGGCTCGCAGCGCGCTTGCACGACGTCGGCAAGGTCGCGGTTCCGGACTCGATCCTCGAGAAGCCCGCCGCACTCGACCACGGCGAATGGTCGCTCATCCACCGGCACACGGTCGTCGGCGAACGGATACTCGCCGCTACACCCGTCCTTCAGCACGTCGCCGCGATCGTTCGCGCGACGCACGAGCGCTGGGACGGAGCCGGGTACCCCGACCGGCTCGCCGGCGCGGAGATCCCGCTGATCGCGCGGATCGTGTTCGGCGCGGACGCGTATGACGCGATGACCGGCGACCGTCCTTACCGCCTCGCCATGCTTCCCGCCGAGGCGATCGACGAGCTGCGACGCTGCGCCGGCACCCAGTTCGACCCCACCGTCGTCGCCGCGATCGAACGGGCACTCGAAGCGCCTGCCGTGCGCTGACGCGTAGAGCCGTCGCTTCGAGACGAGTGCGCGTCCTGGCCGGGTCAAGCCGCGGTTGCGTCGAGCAGCTGCTCGGCGTCCGCGACGAGCGCCGGCATCGCAAGCGCCTCCGCGCGACGCGCCGCCTGCTGCAGCGCGTCGCGCGCCGGTCCCGGCTCCCCACTCTGGGCCAGCGTCTCGCCGAGACGCAGGAGGGCGACGGCGGCGTGAGGCCCGGCGCCGGCGCGGTCGTTCTCTGCCAGCGCGCGGCGCAGCCGGACCAAGGCCTCGTCGTGGCGCCCCAGCAGGCCGGCCAAGCGCCCGACGTGGAGCTCGGCCGAGCCGAGGCAGGCGACCGCGCGGGCGATGACCGGGAACAGGCGCGCGTGCGGCTCGATCAGGTCGTACAGCGCCGCCCCCGCCTCGTGGTCGCCCACTACTACGGCGGCCTCGGCCAGCACGCAGGCGCTGTGCCAGTTGGCGTCCATCGCGAGCGCGCTGCAGCCGTCGCGGGCGAGCTCCGCGACCAGCCGGCGCGCGTCATCGATCGCACCGTTCTCGGCATCGATCAGCGCCACGTTGACGAGCCAGTCCGCGGCGACGGGCGAGGTCGCGCCGCCCCGGACGATCCTTTCACGGTCCAGCTCGCCGATGCGCCGCTGCGCGTAGAAGCCAGAGTGACGCTGGATGCCCACGAACAGCGGGCCGTTCGGGTCGTCGGCCTGTCGCGCGAGCTCGAACGCCTGCTCCCCGAGGTCGCGAGCCGTGGCCCAGCGGCCGGCAAGCAGGGCGAGCGTGCCTCGCCACAGCGGCACGTACCAGCGGAAGTGCGGAAGCCCCACGGCGTCGGCGAGCTCCTCGTGGGCGTCGATCTCGCGGGCGGCCTCGCGGACGCGGC
>DASQMT010000165.1:0-6745 GCA_035645355.1 Solirubrobacteraceae bacterium
AGGATCCAGGCGTTCGCATCGTTGGAGATCTCTCCCGGGCGGCACGGGCCGGGGTCGATCCCGCCGTCGGAAGTGGGGTCGCGGACGTGGATGTCCTGCCCGGCGGCGCGCACGGTCAGCTGGTTGGCCGAAGTTGCGTCCTCGGCCACATAGGTCACGTCGCTGCCGCTATAGCGGAGGATCGAGTGCGCGTGCGCGTCGGCCACGCCCGTCAGCAGCACGGCGCTCACGCCGACGGCGAGCGGAAGTGGTCTCACGGGCGAAAAGCCTCCGTCCAGGTGCGCCCGCCGTCGCGGGTTCCCATGATCGTGCCATCGCTGAGCGCGAGGTAGAGCCGCTCGGCATCGAGCGGCTTGAACTTGTAAGGCTCTCCCGGCACTTTCCCGACATCCTCCCAGCTCGCTCCGCCATCGACCGACAGCCCGACCGTTCCGTCCACCTCTGCACGGTAGAGCGCGCGCGCGGCCGGCCACGCCAATCGAATCCCGTCGCCTTGGTCGAGCCCGCGCCAGCGGTCGCCGCCGTCGGTTGAGACGAACAGCTGCTTCTCCGTCGACGCGACGATCTTGTCCGGGTCTGCGGGGTCGACCTCGAAGTCGATGATCAGGCCGCGCGGTGTGAAGTGCTCCGTGAACGAGCGGCCACCGTCGGTCGAGACCAGCAACGCGCCGAGCACTGCGTCGAACGCGTAGAGCCGGTCGTGCTTGGAGACGATCTTGTGCAGGTCGGCGTCGCCGAGCCGGGCGATGACGCTCCACGACCGCCCGCCGTCGCGCGACTCGATGAAGCCGAGGAAGGCGGGCAAGCTGCCCTCCTCGTCCGGATGCCCCGAGCCGATCAGCGTGCCCGGGCCGGTCGCGAGCAGCTCGAGGAAGGTGCCGACTGTCGCGCTCTTGCCCTGGGCGGTGATGCGGCCGCGCACCTGCTCGACCTCGCCGCTGTCGGCGTCGATGCGCCAGAAGCCGCGGTTCGTGGTGAGCAGGAAGACGCCGTCGGCGGGGTCGATGTCCAGCGCGTTGACATACGGCGGGTCCTTGGAGAAGTCGACCAGGCGGTCGGACAGTCGTGCTTCCGGCACTGGTCCGGCGCCGCCCTGGTCCGAGCCGCCGCATGCCGTCAGCAGTGCGCACCCGAAGGCGAGCAGAAGTGCGGCCCGTCTCATGCGCTCGCCTGCGCGAGCAGCCACAGCGCGAGTGTCGTAAAGCCGATCATCACCGCAAGCATCCAATACTGTGAGCGGACCGCGAGCCGTGCCTCTCTGTAGAGCACCAGCGCCCGGTCGTGGGCCAGCACGAGCGCCGCGACGTGACCCAGCACGACGAGCGCCACCTGCAGGTACCAGGTGCCGTTCTGGCTGATGATCCCGTAGTCGATCGGCGACGAGGCACTGCCGAACAGGTCCCAGCCGCTGTTGAACGGGTCCGAGATCAGATAGCGGATCGCCTGGCCCTCGAACAGCAGGAAGCTCAGGTAGTGAGCGGCGACGTACACGAGCGCGATCGGCACCAGCGAGTGCACGAACGCGCGCCGCAGCGCGAGCGCGTCCAGCTCGCCGCCGACCGAGCGGGCGCCGTGGATTCCCAGCCAGTAGAAGCCGCTGATCACCGCGACGCCGAAGAACAGGCCGAGGGTGGACGCGGCGGTTACGGCGGCGTCGGGCCCGATCCCGATCGATGTCAGGGCAGCACCGATCTCGACCGCCACGTCCTTCCACGCCTGGCCCTGGCTCAGGCCGTCGAATGTGACGGTCCCGATCATGATCATGACCAGCGGCACGGTGCCGGCGATCGGGTCGAGGTCCGTCAGCTTGGCGAGCGGCGGCCGCATGCTGACGACGTCGTCATCACGCGCGAACGGAGAGATCCGGGCGAAGAGGTTGAAGTACACCGCGAACGCCTCGCCGTTGCGCGTCCATTGCTCGACGCCGAACGCTGCCTGGGCGGCGAGCGTGTAGAGCGTGTAGACGAGCGCGGCAGCGGTCAGCGCGCGCGGGTCCTCGCCCCAGCCTGACGCGAGCTCGATCCAGGTGAAGCCGAGCAGTGCGACGGCGGCCGGCCAGCGTCCGAGCCGCTCCGGATAGCCGCGCAGGGGCGGGCGCCGCGCGAGCACTCCGGTCGCGCGCCCGATCGCCCGCCACGGACTGAGGTGCTGGAAGACGTCGCCGAGCAATGCGCTGGCGAATGCGACACCGACCCAGAAGATGATCAGGATGAACGTCGGCGCGAGGTTGTCCAGCGCCGAGTCGCTGCCCGCGAAGCCGGCTATGAGCACGACGACCAGCGCGACCGTCCCAAGGGTGCCGCAGACCGCCTCGACGGCGCGGCCGCCGACCATGCGGCCGCCAGGGAGTGCGCGCCGGCCGGCGTGCTCGAGGCGGGGGCTGGGCCACAGCGTGCCCAGCGCAACGAACGACACGACCAGCACCGCGGCCGCGGCCCAGCCGAACAGCCACTCCGGGATCGGCAGGTTCGAGCGCTGCACGAGCCCGTGCGCGGGCGCCGATGCGGGCAGGAGCGCGATGGCGGCGAGCGCGGCGGCCGCGAGCCGCGCCACTCGGCGCAGGGCGGAGGGGGCGGTACCGCTCAGCGCTTGATGGCGAAGAAGACCTTGACGCCGCGCGTGCAGCGGAACTTCATCGCGGTGCCGGCGCCGTAGTTGCGGCAGCTGTACCCGCTCGGGCGCTCACGGGACTGAAGGTAGCCCCTGGCGTAGTCGCGCGCCTTGCGGCAGCGCAGCTGGTCCGCCTTGATGTTGTAGCGCTGGGACTTCACGGTCATGTAGCCGCAGTTGCGCGGCGGCACGATCGCGACGGCGGGCGCGCAAGCTACCGCGACAGCCAGCAGCGTCAACACGAGAACGGTGAGTCGCATGAGGTTCAGAGTACCCCGTTCTCAGAGTGCTGTCTTCAGTGCCCGCTCGATCGCGTCGAGGCCGAAGGAGCCTTCAAGCCGCGCGGTGATCGCGCCGTCCGCCCCGACTACGAACAACCACGGCTCCGTCGGCAGGTTGAACCGCTGCAGCGGCTCGCGCAGGCCCTGCGCCGGGTCGTTGTCCGTGTAGACCTCCTGGTGGATGAACTCGACGTCGTCGCCGTAGCGCGCGCGCAGCTGCAGCGCCACGTCCACGACCGGGCCGCAGACGCGCGACTGGCAGAGCTGCGGCGTCGCGAACAGGAGCGCGACCGGCTTGGAGCCGAGGACCTCGGCGAAGTTCGCGTGCATGTCGCTCGGCGGGCGGCGCGTGTCGATCGCTCCGGCGTCCCCGCCGGCCGACGCTCGCGTGTCGGTCTGCACCTTCGGTGCCCGCTCACCGACGTCCGGGACCTTGTCCCGCGCGGGCGTGACCACCTCGATCTCGCTCGACGCGGCGACCGGCCGACCGTCGACGAGCGTCACCGCCAGCAGCGCGTAGCGGCCCGGCTTGCGGAGCGGGACCTGAGCGGCGTAGACGGCGGCGAACGGATCCGACTCGGTCGCGGCCTGCTCGGAGCGGTAGGGCGGATCGGTGACGAGCAGGTCGGCGGGCGCGACATAAGGCCCCTGTGCCGGCGACTTGGGCGAGCGGGCGACATAGAGCGCGGTCTTGCCGTACAGGAAGCCCGCGTCCTGGTCGATAACGCCGAAGGCGACGCGGTTCTCGCGGCCGGCGACGAACACGGAGCTGGCGAGCCCGACCTCGGGTCCGCCGCCGATCTCGTCGGCCAACGCCTGCAGCGTCTTGCCCGAAGTCGCGGGAAAGTCCGACGGCTGTGGGTCGCGCGCGGCGCGCACGGGCTCCCGCAGGCCGCTCGGGACCTGCCCGACCGGGTCCGCCGGCGTGTCCTCACCGCCGCCGCCACCGCACCCCGGGGCAGCGAGGATCAACGCGACAGTTGCCGCGAGCAGACCGCTGCGGAGCATCCCTAGGGTTGCCCGGCGACGGCGCCGGGAACGCCGGTGTTGGTCGAGTAGGCCGGCTGGAGCTTCATCTCCGGCCGGATGTGATGGACGGCCTGAGCGACCGCGATCGCGGCCTCGGCGAAGCCGGTGGCGATCAGCTTGAGCTTGCCGTCGAACGTCGAGATGTCGCCGCAGGCCCATACGCGATCGAGGTTCGTGCGCATCAGCGCGTCGACGACCAGCGCGTTCTTCTCGATCTCGAAGCCCCAGTCCTTGAGCGGGCCGAGCTTGGTGACGAAGCCGAGCTGCAGCAGCACCGCATCGCACTGCAGCCGCTCGACGGACTTATCGGCCGCGTGGTGCAGCTCGACCGCCTCGACCCTGCCGTTGCCCTCGACCTGGCGGATCACGTACGGCACCTTCAGGCGGACGCGGCCGGCGTCGACGTGACCCATCACCTCGGCGACTGTCGCCTCGTGCGCGCGGAAGCCGTCGCGGCGGTGGACCAGCGTGACCTCGGAGGCCGTCTCGAGCAGGTTCACGACCCAGTCGAAGGCGGAGTCGCCCCCGCCGACGATCACGACGCGCTTGCCGGCGAACTCGTTCTTGTCGCCGACGAGGTAGTGCGCCCCGCGACCTTCCCAGGGGGTCATGTCGACGTCGGAGAGCGGCAGCCGCTTGGGCTCGAACGCGCCGTGGCCGCCGGCGACGATCACGGTGCGGGAGCGCAGCTCGCCCTCGGTGGTGTGCAGCACGACCTCGTCGCCGTCGTACTCGATCCGCTCGGCGGTGCAGTCGAGGTGCACCGGGATGTCGAATTGCTCGAGCGCCTGCTCGCGCAGCTTCTCGACCAGCTCGCTCGCGAGCACGCGTGGGTGCCCCGGCACGTCGAAGATCCACTTCTCGGGATAGAGCGTCGTGCACTGCCCGCCGATCTCCGGCAGCGAGTCGATGATCCGGCAGCTCGCCTGGCGCATGCCGGCCCAGAAGGCCGTGGCGAGCCCGACCGGGCCGGCGCCGATCACGGTGATGTCGACGGTCTCGGAGCTCATGTGGTGGCGAGGGCCTCGGCGAGGGGGACGCCGTCGAGCGCACTCAGCGCGCGCTCCACGGAGGTGGATACGCAGGTGAACGTCGGGGTGTCGCGTTTCGTGTACGCCGAGGCCTCCGTCGTGCGCAGGCGCTGGACGAGGTCGAGGAAGCGCGACGGGTCGTCGCCCTCGAACGCGACCACGAACTCCTGGTCGTCGAGCCCGAACGAGTACGACGTGTTGAGGTCGATGTCCGGGTACTCGCGCCCGACCTTGATGTGCTCCTGCATGATCCGCCAGCGCTCGTCGGCGGGCTTGCCGTACCACTCGCGCGTCTTGACGAAGGGATAGACGAACAGGTAGCGGGCGTGCGCCGGGCGCACCTCGAGGCGAGATTCGTCGGAGTACTCCGACGGCTTGGTCATCGCGAGGAAGGAGTAGGGCGTCGAGCACCACTTCATCAGCCCGCTCTGGGCGAGCACGACGTGGAACTCGTGGATGCGCTCGAGGTTCGTCGCCTGGCTGAGCAGCATCAGGTCGGTGTCGCCGCGCGTTCCCACCGTCGAGAACGCGCGCAGCAGACGCTCGGCGCCGAAGTCCTCGCAGGCGGCCAGGAACTCGCGCTTGTCGGCGCCGCGCTGATCGTCCGGGAGCCGTCGCCAGGCGGGATCCACCTTGAGGAACGTGTACTTGACGAAGTGGCGCTCGGGCACGCCTGCAAGCATACGAGTCCCGTTGTTAAGGGTCGCAAGGGTGGTGGTGCCCGAACCGGAGTCGTCCCTCCGCACCCGTAGCATGTCCGCGCGATGCGGGTCGGCCTTGTCTCCCCATATTCGTGGACCTATCCCGGCGGGGTGCTGCGCCATATCGAGGCACTCGCCGGCGAGCTCCTGACCGCCGGCCATGACGTGCGCGTGCTCGCCCCCTACGACGAGGACGATCGCGCGGGCGCCTGGCGGCACCGGGGGGCACGACCGCAGCAGCGCGGCAAGCCGGAGTGGCTGGTCCCGCTGGGCGGGACGATCGGCTGGCCCTTGAACGGCGCCGTCTCGAACCTCGCCGGCACGCCGTCGGCCGTCGCGACGCTGCGGCGCGAGCTGCGCGCCGGGCAGTTCGACGTCGTGCACGTGCACGAGCCCGTCGCGCCGACGATCGGCTGGGACACGCTCACCGTCGCGGACGCCCCGCTCGTCGGGACCTTCCACTGCTACTCCGAGAGCGCGGTGCCGCACGCCGTCGCGAACCTGATGGGCGCGCGGCGCAGGCTCAACCGGCTCGCGGTGCGGATCGCGGTCTCCGAGGCCGCGGCCTGGACCGGCCGGCGCTTCTACGGTGGCGAATACCGGATCGTCCCGAACGGAGTCGCGCTGCCCGAGGGCGGGGCTCCGCGGCCGCGGCAGCGGGCGCCCGGCGAGCCGCTGGAGATCGTCTTCGTGGGCCAGGCGCTCGAGCGCAAGGGGCTGCCGATCCTGCTGCGCGCGTTCGAGGCGCTGCGTGGCCACGTGGCTGCGCGGCTGACGATCGTCGGCGCCTCGGAGGCCGAGGTCGCGCCGCTGATGGTCGACCGCTCCGGCGTGACGGTGCTCGGCCGCGTGTCCGATGCCGGGAAGCTCGCGGCGCTCGAGCGCGCCGACGTGCTGGTGGCGCCCTCGCTCGGCGGTGAGTCCTTCGGCATGGTCCTGACGGAGGCCTTCGCGGCCGGCACGCCGGTCGTCGCGTCCGACATCCCCGGGTACCGCGACGTGGTCCGCGACGGCGTCGACGGCGTGCTCGTGCCGCGCGGCGACGCCACGGCCCTGGCCGAGACGCTGCGTGACCTGGCGCTCGCGCCCGAGC
>DASQMT010000166.1:0-3463 GCA_035645355.1 Solirubrobacteraceae bacterium
GCTTGTCGAGCACCGGCCCCGCGTCCCACTCGAGCACGGTCCCCGAGCGCGTCATCGCGCCCGTCAGGGCGACGCGCTCGCCGTCGTCGAGGTCCTGGAAGAAGACGGCCATCGCGAACGCGGCGACCTGCCCGTCGCTCAACCCGCCGCCGGCGATCCCGCGCACGACGAACTCGAGCTCGTCGTCGGCGAGGCGCCCGCCGTCGCGCTTGCGCCGGATCAGCTCCTGCGGGATCAAGCCAGATCCTGGACGAAGCGCTCGATCAGCGGCCCGAGCCTGGCGGCGCCCTGACCGGCGACGCGCAGCGTCTGCTCGTGGCTGAGCTCCTCCCCACCCATCCCCTCGCCGAGGTTCGTGACCGCCGAGATCGCCGCGACACGCAGGCCGGCGTGGCGCGCCGCGATGACCTCGGGCACGGTGCTCATCCCGACGAGGTCGGCCCCCAGCGTGCGGAAGGCGCGGATCTCGGCCGGCGTCTCGAAGCTCGGCCCGCTCGTGGCGAGGTAGACACCGTCGTGCAGCTCGATCCCCAACTCCAGCGCGGCGGCGTGCAGCCGCTCGCGCAACTCGGGGTCGTACGCGTCGCGCATGCTCGGGAAGCGCGGGCCGGCGGCGTCGTCGTTGGGCCCCACGAGCGGGTTGAAGCTGAGCATGTTGATGTGGTCCGACAGGCACACGAGGCTGCCGGGCCCGACCTCCGGCCGCAGCGAGCCCGCGGCGTTCGTGAGCAGCAGCAGCTCCGCGCCGAGCTGCTCGAGCGTGCGGATCGGCGTCGTGATCGCGCTGCCCTCGATGCCCTCGTACACGTGCCAGCGACCGGCGAAGATCGCCACGGGCTGGCTTGCCAGCCGCCCGAGCATCAGCGCGCCGGCGTGGCCCGCGAGCGCGCCGGCGTGGAAGCCCGGCAGCTCGGCGTAGGGGATCCTGACGCGGTCCTCGAGCTGCTCCGCCAGCCCGCCGAGGCCGGACCCGAGCATCAGCCCGAGCCGCGGCCTGAGGCCCGGCGCACGCTCGGCGATCACGGCGGCCGCCGTCACGAGGCGAGCTGCTCGGGGCCGAACGACAGCGGCAGCAGCTCTGCGAGCGTGGTCGTGCGGCGCACGCGCTCGAGGTCGGCCAAGTGGATCGGCGCGTCCTGCGGAGCGAACTCGCGCAGGCGCTGGCGACAGCCGCCGCAGGGCGTGCAGAGCGCGCGGCTGGGAGCGGCGACGACGACCTCGGCGATCGTGCCCCCGCCACCGGCGACGAGCGCCCCGATCGCCGACGCCTCCGCGCACTGGCCCTGCGGATAGGCGGCGTTCTCGACGTTGGCGCCGGCGTAGCGGCGGCCGTCCGCCGTGCGCACGGCCGCGCCGACGTGAAAGCCGGAGTAGGGCGCGTAGGCGCGTCCGGCGGCAGCACGGGCCATCACCAGCAGCTCCGCGTCGGGCTCGGCCAAGTCGCCGCTCGCGGTCAGCGCATCGGCGTAGGAGCCCTCGCGCAGCGTGTCTTCGGCGATCCCGAGCAGCTCGCGCAGCCGCGCGATCTGCTCGCGCTCGCGGGCGAGGTCGGAGCCGGGGGCGGCGACCGCCTCGAGCTCCAGGAAGGAGCCCAGCCCGTCGACCTCGTCGAGGTGGATCCGCACGGTGTCCCAGAGCAGCAGCCGCCGCCGCTTGTCGACGCGAGCGCTGACGCCGTTGGCGGCGCTCAGCGCCGCCAGCAGCGGCGCGGGCGCCGGGACCGCGACGAGCTCGTAGTGGGAGACGCGCTCGGCCGCCGCGTCGGGGCGCTCGTAGGCGATCAGCGTCGCCCCGCCGGGCTCCTCCTCGCGCAGCTTGAGACGGCCGTGCGCGACCGCGAAGTAGGTGTCGCGCTGGCGCAAGACGCCCTGATCCCGGGCGCCGGCCGCGAGCGCGCGCTCGAGCGTGCGGGCCGGGTCCGGATCGGGCGCCTTGAGCTCGACGTTGCGCCTGCGCTCCGTCATCCGCGCGCAGGCTATAGCGTCCCCGGGGATGACCGGCGTGACCATCGTCGAGCACCCACTGGTCGCTCGTCACCTGTCAGTCCTGCGCGATCGCGTGACGCCGTCGAGCGACTTCCGCCGCCGGCTGTCGGACATCTCGATGCTGCTGCTCTACGAGGCGCTGCGCGACCTGCGCGTGCGCGAGGACGCGATCGAGACGCCGCTCGAGACGACCGCCGGCATGCGGCTCGCGGACGAGATCGTCGTGATCGCGATCCTGCGCGCCGGCCTGGGGATGACCGACGGCGCGCTGCGCCTGATCCCCGAGGCGCGCGTCGGGCACCTCGGGCTGTACCGCGACGAGGAGTCGCTGCAGCCCGTCGGCTACTACGAGTCGATCCCGCAGCACGCGGCGGACGCGGAGATCGTCGTCGCCGACCCGATGCTCGCGACGGGCGGCTCCGCGGTGCACGCCCTGGAGCGCGTCAAGCGGGACGTCGGCGGGCGGCTGCGCTTCGTCTGCCTGGTCGCCGCGCCCGAGGGGCTCGCGGCGATGCGCGAGTCACATCCGGACGTGCCGATCTTCTGCGCCGCCGTCGACCGCGAGCTCGACGAGCGCGGCTACATCCGCCCCGGGCTGGGCGACGCCGGCGACCGCATCTTCGGCACGGAGTGAAGCTCGCGCCGCGCGACGGGGCTCGGCTGTAGCTTGCCACGCATGACCGAGATCGAGGCAGCTTTCGAGATCACGGGCTGGGACCAGCAGCCCTACGACGAGCCGGCCGAGGGTCCGGCCCTCTCGCGCGCGACCGTGCGCAAGCGGTTCTCGGGAGCGCTGGCGGGCGAGAGCGTCGCCGAGGTGCTGATCTGCGGTGAGGCCGGCTACGTCGTCTCGGAGCGCGTGACGGGCACGCTCGACGGGCGCGCAGGCACGTTCGTGCTCCAGCACGGCGCGGCCACCGACGGCACGTCCTTCGGTCACGTGGTGCCGGGCTCGGGAACCGGAGCGCTGACCGGGTTGCGCGGCACGGCGCTCGTGGCGCACGAGCGGCTCGCGCTCGCCTACGAGCTCGACGGCTAGGGCTGAGCGCGTGCGGCTCAGGTAAGCAGCGCGCGCGCGAAGTCGTCGGCGTCGAACGGGCGCAGATCCTCGAGCTGCTCGCCGATGCCGATCAGCTTGACCGGGATGCCGAGCTCGTTGGCGATCGCCAGCGCGATGCCGCCCTTGGCGGTGCCGTCGAGCTTGGTCAGCACGATGCCGGTCACGTCGACGGCCTCGCCGAAGAGCTTTGCCTGGCGCACGCCGTTCTGCCCCGTCGTCGCGTCGATCGTCATCAGCGTCTCGTGCGGGGCGTCGGGCATCTGCTTGGAGATCACGCGGCGGACCTTCTCCAGCTCGGCCATCAGGTCGCGCTGCGTGTGCAGCCGTCCGGCGGTGTCGACGATCACCACGTCGGCACCGCGCTCGCGGCCACGCGCGACCGCGTCGAAGGCCACCGCCCCGGGGTCCGAGCCCTCGG
>DASQMT010000167.1:0-6549 GCA_035645355.1 Solirubrobacteraceae bacterium
CGGTGCATGCCGCGGGCCATCCCCCCGGGCTGCTGCTGGTCATGGACGCGCTCGCGGTCGACACGCCGGACCGGCTCGCGACGCTGTGCATCCTGGGCGGCGCGCTGATCGCCCCACTCGCCTACGCGCTCGGGCGGATGCTGCTCGACGACCGCCGCGCGCGGATCGCGGCGCTGCTCTGCGCGACGGCGCCTTCGGTGCTGATCTTCGGGGCCACCTCCGCGGACGCGCTGTACGCGGTGATCGGGCTGTTGGCCGCGGTGCCGCTCGCCTCGCAGCGGCTGCCGGCACGGATCCTCGGCGCCTTCGCGCTGGCGGTCGCGTCGCTGTTCGCCTGGTCGCTGCTGGCCGTCGGCGCCTGGGCGGCGCTGCTCGCCTGGCGGCGCGGCGGCGTCCGGGAGATGCTCGCGCTCGGCGCGCTCTGTGGTGCCGTGCTGCTCGGCTGCCACGCGCTGTTCGCGGCCCTGACCGGCTTTGACCCGATCGGCACGTTGCGCGCGACGGAGGCCGTCTACCGCTTCGGGATCGCCTCCCAGCGCCCTTACTGGTTCTGGCTGCCGGGCTCGCCGACCGCGTTCCTGGTGATGCTCGGCCTGCCGACCGCGTGGCTGGCCCTGCGGGCGCTCGCCGTGGGCGACGACGCCGCGGTGGCGATCTTCGCGGTGATCGCGATCGCCGCCGTCGCCGGCTTCACCAAGGCCGAGGTGGAGCGGATCTGGATGTTCCTCGTGCCGTTCATCTGCCTCGCCGCGGCGAACGCGCTGCAGGAGCGCCACCTGCGTCCCGTGCTCGGCCTGCTCGCCGTCCAGGCGCTCGGGTGGGAGCTCGCCTGGGGCACCGTCTGGTGATCAGCGCGGCAGCACGCGCGCGGCGGCGGCCTTGAACGACGCGATCGCGCGGCCGCCGCGCGCCAGCGCGAGCCCGCGCGCCGAGGCCTCCGACAGCTCGGCGGTCATCGGCTGCGGCGTCGCAAGGCCGACCCGTACCCGCGGCCCGATCGTGGTGACAGAGACGACGTCGACGTCGAGGTGGTTGCGCGCGGAGTCGTGCGGCACGTGTCCCGGTCGCGCGAGCGCGATCTCCCACGGGAAGATGCTGACAGCGACGGGCCCGGGCTCGCCCTCCAGCGCGACCACCTCGCCGCCGCCGTCGAGCGCCACCACGACGACCCCCTCCTCCCCACGCCGGGCCTCGCCGGTCAGCACCACCGCGCCGCTGAAGTCCGCCACGAACGCCGACGCGGGCTCGGCCGCGAGCGCTGATGCGCTGCCCTGCTGGAGCACCCGGCCGGCATCCATGATCGCGATCCGGTCGGCCAGCAGCGCCGCCTCTGTGAAGTCGTGCGTCACGAGCAGAACCGGCACGGCCGCGTCGCGGATCACCGCGCCGAGCTCGCGCGACGCGGCGGCGCGTGTGCGCGCGTCCAGCGCCGACAGCGGCTCGTCGAGCAGCAGCGCGGCGGGCCGGCGCGCGAGCGCCCGCGCGAGCGCCACCCGCTGACGCTCACCACCCGAGAGCGTCGCCGGGCGGTCGTCGGCGCGATCGGCGAGCCCGAAGCGCTCGAGCAGCGCTCGCGCGCGCGGCTCGCGCTGCCCACGCGGACACTCGTGCAGCCCGTAGGCGACGTTGCGCCAGGCGCTCAGATGCCCGAACAGCGCGTACTCCTGGAACAGGTAGCCGCAGCGCCGCCGCTCCGCGGGCAGCGTCACGCTGGCCGCCGTGTCGAGCCAGGTCTCCTCGCCGCACCTGACGCGACCGCGACCAGGGGCGAGCAGGCCGGCGACCGTACGCAGCACGCTCGTCTTGCCGGCCCCCGACGGTCCCGCCAGCGCCACGCACTCACCGGGTGCCACGTCGAGCGCCACGTCGAGCGCAACCTCGCCCAGCTGCGTCTCCACCGCCACGCTCAGGCCGCCTGGATTCAACGCGCCGCGACCTCCGGGCCGCGCACCAGCTTGACGGCCAGCAGAATCGCCGCCGAGACCGCCACCAGCACCGCCGACAGCGCCAGCGCGGCGGTGAAGTCGGTCGCGAAGCGGTCGTAGATCGCAAGCGGCACCGTCTGGGTCACCCCCTGGAAGGAGCCCGCGAACATCAGCGTCGCGCCGAACTCGCCCAGCGCGCGGCCCAGCGCAAGCGCGGTGCCGGCGACCAGCCCGGGCAGTGCGGTCGGGACCGCGACGCGCCAGAACGTCCGCGCCGGCGCGGCACCGAGCGTCCGCGACGCATCAAGCAGCGTCGGATCGACCGCCCCGAAGGCGGCGATCGCCTGGCGCAGGTAGAACGGCGCCGCGACGAACGTGAGCGCCACCACGACGCCCGCCATCGCCAGGCTGAGCTGCAGGCCGGCGTCCTGAGCCGCGCGGCCCAGCAGGGTCGAGGGCCCGACCGCTGCCAGCAGCGCGATGCCCGCGACGGCCGGCGGCAGCACGAGCGGCAGCTCGATCAGCGTGATCAGCAGCGCTCGGCCGCGGAAGCGCCGCGTGGCCAGCGCGTACGCCGCGGGCGTGCCGACGAGCAGGATCAGGGCGAGCGCGGCGGAGGTGGCGCGCAGCGAGAGCCAGAGCGCGTCGAGCGCGCCCTCCTCCCCCAGGGCGGCGATCAGGTCGCCCGGCGGCTGCTGGGCGAAGATCGCGACGATCGGCAGCGTGAGGAACGTGAGCGCCGCGGCGAGCGCGACCGCCAGCACGACGGCGAACCAGCCGCCCGCCGCCGTGCTCACGGCTCGCCGAAACCGGCCGCCAGGAGCGCCTCGTGACAGCCGCCGGCGAGCAGGTCGTCGACGAACGCCTCGGCGGCGTCGGGACGCTTGGCGGCCGCCACCACGCCGGCGCCATAGGTCGCCGTCGGCTCGAGCTCGGCCGGCAGCTCGATCGCGCGCAGCCTGCCGCTCGCCGCCTTGACGTCCGAGGCATAGACGAAGCCGGCGTCGGCGGCGCCCTGCGCGAGCTTGCCGACGATCCCCTTGACGTCGGGCTCGTTGGAGCGCACGTTCGCCAGCACGGCCTTGCTGCGCGCCGATCCGAGTCGCTCGAGCACGGCGCGCGTGTAGTCGCCGACGGGAACGCCCTCCGCCCCCACGACGAGCGTCACGCCGGGCCGCTCCAGCGCACGCAGCGAATCGACCTTCGCGCCGTCGGAGGGGACCGCGAGCACGAGCTGGTTCGTGGCGAAGACGACGGGCTCCTCGAGCTTTCCCTCCTTCGCCAGCGCCTCAGGCAGCTTCGTGTTCGCGGCCGCTAGCACGTCGATCGGGACGCCCTGGCGAATTTGTGCGGCGAGCTCGTCCGAGCCGGCGAACTGGAAGCGCAGGGTGGCGTCCGGAAACTCCTTGGCGCAGCTCAGGAGCGCCTCCTTCAACGACGAGGCGGCCGAGACGACGAGCTTGGGCTTGCGCTCGTCAGCGCCGCCGCCCGCGAGCGAGCCGTCGTCGCCGCAGCCGGCGAGCGCGAGCAGGCCGGCGAGCGCCAGCAGCCGCCTCATCCCCGCTCCACCATCACGGACGTCGCCTTGACCGCCGCGGTCGCCGCCATCCCGGGGACGAGCCCGAGCTCCTCGACGGCGTCGCGCGTCACCGCCGCAGTGACGAGGAACGGGCCGGCCTCGATCTCGACGAGCGCCATCACGCCGTCGACCTCGACCGAGGTGACGGTGCCGGTAAACCGGTTGCGCGCCGACAGCGAGTCGCCCGCCGCGTGGCGCCGCGGGCGCGCGCTCAACCGCTCCACCTCGGACCGCGGCACCCGCCGCCGGTTGCGATCGTCGCGCACCGTGCGCAGCTTCCCGGAGCGGTCCCAGCGGCGCAGCGTGTCGGCGCTGACGCCGAGCGCGCGCGCCGCCTCGTCGAGCTTCAGGTCTGGCAGCATCTGCATAAGCATTTCATATGCAGAACGTCAGACGGGAGGAAGCGTTCCCTCCACTCGCTCGCGACCGGTCTCGGATACCTCGACCTTCCAGATCGGCGCCTCGGCCTTGACGCGGTCGATCACGGCGCGAGCGCCCGTAAAGGCCTCGCCCCGGTGCGGCGCGCTGACGGCCACGATCACGCTGGGCTCGCCCAGCGGCACCGTCCCGGTGCGGTGCTCGACGGCCACGGCGCAGAGGCCGTGGCGCTCCGCCTCCTGCGCGGCGATCGCCGCCAGCAGCGACTCGGCCATCTCGGCGTAGGCCTCGTAGTCGAGCTCGGGCACGGTGCGCGTGACGCCCTCGAACAACACGACAGCGCCGGCGCGCGGATCGCGCACGGCGGCGGAGAGCGCGGCGACGTCGAGCGCCTCGCCGGTGACGCGCACGTGGCGCACCGCTCCGTCTCCCCCGCTGACGGGCGGCACCAGCGCGATCTCGTCCCCGGGCGCGATGCGCGTCGCCGGGCCTGCGTACTCGAGGTTGATCGCGGCCACGCACGAGCGCGGGGTGAGCTCCATAGCGGACAGCAGGTCGGCGACCGTCGCCTGCTCGGGGAGCTCGACCTCGACGCGTGCCGCGCCCGCGCGCTCGCGCAGGCCGGCGAAGAGACGCACGGAGACGCGCATCTGCGCAGGGTACGCTGTGTGGGCATGGAGGCGGAGCTGACACACCTGGACACGACCGGCTCAGCGCGCATGGTCGACGTGAGCGCGAAGCGGTCCACGGAGCGCTACGCACGCGCGCGCGCCGTCGTGCGCATGTCGCCGGGGGCCGCCGGCCGCGTCGCGCGCGGCGACAACCCCAAGGGCGACGTCGTCTCCGTCGCGCGGATCGCCGCGATCCAGGCGGCCAAGCGCACCGACGAGCTGATCCCGCTGGCGCACTCGCTGCCCCTCACGCACGTCGATCCTGAGATCGAGATCGACGCTGCCGCCGGGACCGTGACGATCATCGCCGAGGCCCGCTGCGCCGATCGCACGGGCGTCGAGATGGAGGCGATGGTCGCGTGCAGCGTCGGGGCGCTGACCGTCTATGACATGGTCAAAGGAATCGAGCCCGGGGTCGTGATCGAGCGCGTCGAGCTGCTCGACAAGACGGGCGGGAAGTCGGACTTCCACCGGCCATGAGAGAGCAGCTCGCAGACGGCCACGGGCGCCCGATCGGCGACGTGCGGATCTCGGTCACAGACCGGTGCAACTTCCGCTGCCAGTACTGCATGCCCGCGGAGGGGCTGCCCTGGCTCGACCGCGAGGCGCTGCTCTCCTACGAGGAGATCGCCCGGCTGGTGCGGATCCTGAGCGAGATGGGTGTGCACGACGTGCGCCTGACGGGTGGCGAGCCGCTGGTGCGCAAGCAGCTGTGGCGCCTGGTCGAGGCGATCGCTGCGATCCCCGGCGTCGAGGACCTCTCGCTCACCACGAACGGCTACCTGCTCGACGCGCAGGTGGGCGACCTCGTCCGCGCCGGGCTGCGCCGCGTCAACGTGTCGCTCGACTCGCTGGCCGCCGACCGCTTCTTCCAGCTCACCCGGCGCGACTCGCTGCACCGCGTGATGGCGGGGCTGGAGGCTGCGCAGGCGCATCCTGAGCTGCGCCCGATCAAGGTCAACGCCGTCGCACTGCGCGGCTTCACCGAGGACGAGGTGCTGCGCTTCGCGCGATTTGCGCGCGACACGACGTTCGAGGTGCGATTCATCGAGTTCATGCCGCTCGACGCCGATCAGAGCTGGACGAGCGACAAGGTGCTGCCGAACGCCGAGATCCTGGCGATCCTCGAGACGGAGTACGAGATGGTTCCGCTCGGGCGCCAGCGCCACGGCACCGCACGGCGCTACGCGTTCGCCGACGGGCGCGGCGAGATCGGCTTCATCTCCCCCGTCTCGGAGCCGTTCTGCGGCGACTGCAACCGGATCCGCCTGACGGCCGAGGGGACGCTGCGCACCTGCCTGTTCTCGATGCACGAGACTGACCTGCGCGCGCCACTGCGCTCCGGCGCGAGCGATGAGGAGATCGAGGAGATCGTGCGCGACGCGGTCTGGCGCAAGGAGCTCAAGCACCACGTCGGCGAGCCGGGCTTCCGCCAGCCCCCGCGCTCCATGTCGCGCATCGGCGGTTAGCCCTGCTAGAGGTCGCCGAGGCTTGGGAGCGCGTGGCGGCGGGCTGCCCGGCGCCGCTGCCGGCCGAGACCGTCGCGCTCGACGCCGCGCTCGGGCGGGTCGCCGCCGAGGATGCGCTCAGCCTCGTCGACCTGCCCCCGTTCGATCGCTCCGCGATGGACGGCTTCGCGGTGCGTGCGGCCGACACCGCGCCACCGCGCGCGCTCAGCGTCGTGGGCGAGCTGGCGGCGGGTGACGTCGCCGCTGACCCGCTCGCCGCCGGCACGGCGCTCGGCATCACCACCGGTGCGGCGCTGCCCCCGGGCGCCGACGCGATCCTGCGCGTCGAGGACGCGCGCGTCGAGGATGGCCGTGTCACGCCGGTCGCGCCGGTGGACGGCGGGTTGCACGTGCGCTTCCGCGGCGAGGACGTCGCCCGCGGAGACGTCCTCGCTCCCGCCGGGACGGCGCTCGGCGTGCACCACCTGACCGCACTCGCCTCGGCCGGCGTCGGCGCGGTGCCGGTCCATCGTCGCCCCGTCGTGCAC
>DASQMT010000168.1:0-12954 GCA_035645355.1 Solirubrobacteraceae bacterium
GCCGTAGCAGGCCGTTCGACGCGTTGTTGAGCACCACGATCGCGGGATTGAAGAGCGCCGCGAAGACGTTCAGCGGGCGGGCGATCCGGCGCGCGGTCGCCTCCGCCTTGTTGATCGCGTAGATCTTCGGCACCTGCTCGCCGATCGTGATGTGCAGCGTCGTCGTGATCACGTAGGCGAGCCCGAACGAGATTGCGAGCGAGACGCCGTGCGGGACGCTCTCGCCGAGCAGCTCCTCGATCAGCGACGCGACCGCCGGCTCGCCGAGGAAGCCGATGCCCAGCGAGGTCAGGGTGATGCCGAGCTGGCAGGCGGCGAGGTAACGGCTGAGGTCGTCGAGCTGGTGGACCACCATGCGGGCGCCGCGCTGACCCTGCTCCGCGTCCTCCTCGATGCGTGAGCGCCGCACCCGGACGAGCGCGAACTCGGCCGCAACGAAGAACCCGTTGAGCAGCACCAGCACGAGCACCGCGATGAGCAGCAGCGCCGTGATCATGCGCGCGAGCGGGTGCGCCGGGACGGCGCGCCGCTACTTCGGGATGCGTCGTCGTCGGGCATCAGGGCGACACGGCGAGCGTAGCAAGCGGGATCGCCGCCGATCAGGCTTCGATGACCGCGTTGATCCGCCGTGCCAGCGCGTGATCGGCGTCGGTCAACCCGCCCTCGGAATGCGTCGAGAGGATCAGCCGCACCTTGTTCCAGCCGTGTACGAGGATGTCGGGATGGTGGTTGGCCTCCTCGGCCACGTCCGCGACGCGGTTCACGAACGCCATCGCGCCCCTGAAGTCCTGGAACTGGAAATCGCGCTCGAGCGCGTCCGGGCGCTGTGACCAATCGCTCATCGTGCCGTACATACTTGCCGTGTGCGCATCGTCTCACTCGTCCCGTCGGCCACCGAGATGCTGTTCGCACTCGGCGTGGGCGACGAGGTTACAGCCGTCACGCACGAATGCGACCACCCGCCACAGGCGCTCGAGCTGCCCCGGATCACGCGTGACGTGATCGGCCCCGGGCTGGCGCCGGACGAGATCGACCGGGCCGTGCGCGAGCTAACCGAGCAGGGACGGGCGATCTACGAGCTCGACGAGCACGCGCTGCAATCGCTGGCGCCGGACCTGATCGTGACCCAGGCGCTGTGCGCGGTCTGCGCGGTCTCCTACGACGACGTCCGCGCCGTCGCCGAGCGGCTGGATCCCGCCCCGCAAGTGATCGCCCTTGATCCGCACACGCTCGGAGAGATGCTGGGCGACGTGCGCGTGCTCGCCCGCGCCGCCGGCGCCGACGACGCCGGCGCGGAGCTCGTGGCCGCCGCGGCCCGCCGGATCGACCGCGTGCGCGACGCGGTGCGCGACGCCGCGCCCGTCTCGGTGGCCGCGCTCGAGTGGCTCGACCCGGTCTTCGTCGGCGGCCACTGGACGCCGCAGCTGATCGAGTACGCGGGCGGCGTCGATCTCTTCGGGCTGCCGGGCGAGCCCTCGGCGACTCGCAGCTGGGAGGAGCTGGCGGCGGCCCGGCCCGAGGTCGTCGTCTGCATGCCGTGCGGCTACGACGGCCCGCGCGCATACGAGGAGGCGGAGAAGTTCGCCGACGAGCTGGCCGGGCTCGGCGCCCGGCGCGTCGTCGCGGTCGACGCTTCCGCCTACTTCTCGCGTCCCGGCCCGCGGCTCGTCGACGGGCTGGAGCTGATGGCGCACATCCTGCACCCCGACCTGGTCCCCGACGCGCGCGGTGCGGTACGCGAGCTGTACCTCTAGCCGGTCGCGCCGGCGCCGGCGTCGCGAAAGCGCTTGCGTGCCCGCTGGATCGACTCCATCGCCTCGTCGCGCGAGTACCAGCCGTCGACCTTGACGACCTTCCACTCGGGCGTCTTGTAGATCGAGAAGAAGTGCGAGATCTCGTCGCGCAGCGTCATCGAGAGGTCCTCGAGGCGCTCGATGTGCGACCAGTTGGGGTCCGTGTGCGGAACGCAGAGGATCTTGTTGTCCTCCGACTTCTCGTCGCGCATGCGGAACAGAGCGACCGGCTTGACCTCGATCAGGCAGCCGGGGAACGTCGGCTCGGAGACGGCGATCATCGCGTCCAGCGGGTCTCCGTCGGCGGCCAGCGTGTGCCGGAAGAAGCCGTAGTCGGTCGGGTAGCCGAGCGAGGAGAACAGCAGCCGGTCGAGCTTGATCGCGCCCAGCTCCTCGTCCCACTCGTACTTGTTCGACGACCCCTTCGGGATCTCCACGACCGCGACCAGGTTCTCGGGCATGGCGGCAGGCTAGCCGCTAGCCGGAGACGCCGGCCGCGCGACCCGAGACCGCGATCGCCGCCACGGCGGCGATCACGCCGACCACGAGGCAGGCGCCGATCGGCAGCGCGACGCCGGGCCGCCGCGCGGCCAGCCGCTCCATCGCGAAGGCGGCCGCGGCGCCGCCGGCAAGGCCGCCGAGGTGCCCGCCAATCGAGATGTTGGGAATCACGAAGCTGATCACGAGGTTGAAGAGGATCACCGGCCCGATCCCCGACTGCATCGGGTCGATCCCGCGGTAGCGCTGCATCACGAAGGCGGCGCCCATCAGCCCGAAGACCGCGCCCGACGCCCCGACCGTGACTGCGTTCGGCGACAGCAGCAGGGCGCCGAACGAGCCGGCGAGCAGCGACGCGAGGTACAGCGCCAGGAAGCGCGCGTGGCCGAGCGACGGCTCGAGCATCGTCCCGAGCCAGTAGAGGATGTACATGTTGAAGCCGACGTGGAGCAGCCCGGAGTGCAGGAAGCCGGACGACACCAGGCGCCAGTAGTCGCCCTGGTCGACGCTCGGCCCGAACAGCGCCAGATCGAAGAAGACGCGCGACGAGCCGCCGCTGCCCGTCAGGAACGAGCCGCCCGCGCCCGAGCCGAGGAACATCAGCACGCAGAGAGCGATCAGCACGTAGGTCACCGTCGGGTCGACGTGCATCGAGCGCAGCGTGTGCACCTGCTGCTTCTGTCCCGCGCAGTCCGGGCAGCGCATGCCGACCGCCGTGGTGGTCATGCAGTCGGGGCAGATCGGCTTGCCGCAGTTCGAGCACGACACGCCCGTCTCGCGCGAAGGGTGGCGATAGCAGGTGGCCATCGGCGCCGAACCTAGCAGCCGCGCATCCGGGCCAGATCAGGCTGTGGTGGCCGTGATCACGGGAGGCTTGGTCGGCGCGGCCGAGCCGCCCACGGGCTCGTCGGTGACGAGCACCGCCTCGACGCCGTCGAGCGAGCCCGGCACCGCGACCTGAGCCGATCCGTCGCTGCGCGTGGACCACAGCGAGGACGTCGGCTCGGGGTCCTGGCCGGGGCGCTTGATCCAGACCTGGTAGACGCGGCCGCGCGGGGGAGCGGGCATGTTCCTGGCCAGCAGCGTCGCACCCTCCTCGCCGATCTCGAGCCGCACGTCGGCGGCGGGCGACTGCGTCGTGGCGACGACGGTGCGGGTCGCCTCGTCACCGCTCAGCAGCACGCCGGCGGCACCCCCGCCTGCCAGCAGCAGTCCAGCGCAGGCGAGCGCGACGCCGGGACGCATCAGCCAGCCGCCGAGCCCACCGGACCAGCGCCGGCGCGCACGTGCGCCGGAGCGCTCGCGGTCGGGGACGGAGGACGGCGCGCGCTCGGGCACGTCCGCACGCTCCCCGGCGGCGGCCAGCAGCTGCGCCTCCGAGTTGACGACGGCCATGATCCGGCCCTTGAGCGCCGGCGACGGCGACACGAGCGGCACGGACATCGGCAGAGCGTCTGCGGCGACGCGCAACTCGGCCACGTCACGTAGGCAGCGCGGGCACTCGGCGAGATGCGCCTCGAAGCGCTCGAACTCCTCCGGCTCCAGCGCGCGCAGCAGGTAGGCGCCGACAGCGTCGGCCCATTCCGCGTGATCGGGTCCGTACGTGCTCATCCCAGGCTCACCTGCCCCGCTCCCAGCGCGTGGCGCATCTTCTCCAGTCCGAGCCGCATGCGGCCCTTGATCGTGCCGACCGGCGTCTCGAGCATCTCCGAGATCTCCGAGTGCGTGAAGCCGCCGAAGTAGGCCAGCTCGATCACCTGGCTCTGCTCGGAAGGCAGGTGCGCGAGCGCCTCGCGCACGGTCGCGGCCTCCTCGTGGCGCGCGGCCTCGATGTCGGTCCGCTCCCGCGTCTCGAGCGTGTCCTCGATGCCCTCGTCGCTGGCGCGCCGCTTCTCGTGCACGAAGGAGCGCCGCAGCGCGTCGATCGCGCGGTGGTGGACGATCCCCAGCACCCAGGTGCGGACCGAGCCGCGTGCGCGCTCGTAGCGCGCGCCGGAGCGCCAGATGTTGAGGAACGCCTCCTGCACGACGTCCTCGGCCACGCCGCGCGAGCCGGCCATCCGGTAGGCGAGCGAGTAGGCCGCCTGCGAGTGGCGCTCGTAGATGACCTCGAAGGCAGCCGCCTGGCCGCGACGCATGAGCTGCATGAGGTCCTCGTCGGCGAGGGAGCGTAGGTCGGCTGGCATGGCGTCGGGGGTTCCTACGCTTCCCCGGTCGGCGCGGATCAGAAGACGTCGTCGGCTACGCGCCGAGCTTCGCGCGCGAGATCGCGCAGCGTGCGGCCGACAAGGTCCACCGGTCCGTGTGATTCCTTGCGGCGCTTGTGCCGGCGCCGTTGCGTGCGCACGAGCACGAGCCCGATCGCGGCGCCCGAGCCGACCGCGGCGGCGGCGACGGGCCGGGCCCAGTTGCGCGGGTCGCGCATCGCCGACAGCTCCCACGCCTCGAGCTCCTCGGCCGCCATGCCGACGAGCGAGCCCAGGGTGAGCTCGAGCCGCGCCTCGAGCTCCTCCGGCGGGTCGACCGGCGACAGCGCGCGCTCGAGCAGCGACTCGAAGTCATTCGGCTGCCTGCGCCCGACGGCCAGGTCGTGCGGGTACTCGCTCATGGCTCAGTCGGCCCCTCGGCCTGCTTGACGATCTCCTCCAGCTGCTTGATGGCGCGGTGCAGCAGCACCTTCGTGGCGCCATCCGTGCGACCGAGCGCACGCGCGATCTCGCGGTTGTCCATGCCCAGCGCGAAACGCATGATCAGCGCCTCGCGGCGGTCGTCGGGCAGCTGCTCGACCCCCTGCAGGATGCGCTTGAGGTCGTCTCGGTCCTCGACCAGGGCCTCGGTCGTGTGCGGCGAGGACAGCACGCCCGCGTCGTCGATCGACGTCTGGGGCTTGCGTGCGCGGTCGCGGTAGTAGTTCGCCGCCAGGTTGTGCGCGATCCTGATCAGCCAGGGGCGCAGCGGCCTGCCGGCGGACTCCCGCTGCGCGCGCTCGAAGTGCCTGTAGGCCTGCAGGAAGGTCTGCTCCGTCAGGTCCTCTGCGTCGTGGTGGTTGCCCACCCGGTAGTACGAGTACGAGTAGACGTCGCGCAGGTGCGCCTTGTAGAGCTGGGAGAACGCCTCGTCGAGCCGTGCCTTCTCCGCGCGCGTCGTCTCGCCGGCGGCCATCGGGCACTGACCCTACCTCCATCACGCGGCCCGAACCGTCGCGCGCACGCTCGCTGGTCGCGGCGCCTCCGGCGCGGCGGTGCGGCGCAGCGGCGGCGGGCCGCCGAGCCACTCCCACTGGAGCATCACGCTGGGCCAGACCATGTCGGTCACCGCGGCCGCGAGCTGCGGCGGCGGATCGTCCACGCGCGGGAAGGTCATCGGCAGGCCGACCCGGATCCGCACCTTGTGCGGACGCATGCGCCAGCCGTTGCGGACGGCCTCCGTGCCGATCACGGCCACTGGCACCACCGGCGCCCCGGTCTCGAGCGCGAGCCGCGCGATCCCTCGCCTGGGGCGGCCGAGCGCACCCGGGCGCACGCGCGTGCCCTCGGGGAAGATCAGCACCGAGTCGCCGCGCTCGAGGATCGCCCTGGCCGTGGCGAGCATGTCCTGGTCACCCGCGCCGCGCTCGACGGGGAACGCGCCCAGCGAGCTCAGCAACCAGGCCACGAGCGGATGCCGGAACAGCTCCTGCTTGGCGACGTAGTACATCGGGCGGCGCGCGACCGTGGCGATCACGAACGGGTCCAGGAACGAGCGGTGGTTGGAGCAGAAGATCACCCCTCCGCTGCGCGGCACGTGCTCGCGACCGATGCGCGAGTAGCGCAGGTAGAGGTGGAACAACGGCTGGAGGATCGCGCGTGCCGGCCAGTACACGAACGGGTTGACGCCCTTGTTGCGCGGGCGTGCGTGCAACGCGGCCCGGTCATGTGCAGAGTCGGGCTTGCCTCTCACGCCCTGTCATACCCACGCCGCCCGCGCTCGTTACAGTCCGCGGCATGTCCTCAGCCGCCACCCGGACGCTGCGCGGAGCCCTCGCGGGCACGGCTGCGGCCGCCGTGTGGGCGGCCCAGCAGCCGCTCGACCGCCGCGTCTTCGACGTCCCTTACGACGACGTGGAGCTGCTCGGCCGGCTCGTCGTGCGCTCGGAGCGGTGGCAGGCCGCGGGGTTGGGCCTGCACCTGCTCAACGGCGCCGCGTTCGGAGCCGCCTACGCGAACCTCGCGCCCTCGCTGCCGGTCCCGCCCGTGCTGCGCGGGCCGCTGGCGGGGCTGGTCGAGCACCTCGCGACGTGGCCGGGGACGGCGCTGATCGACCGGCTGCATCCTGCGCGCGCGGAGCTCCCGAGGCTCTGGGGCTCACGCCCTGCCTTCGCGCAGTCGGCCTGGCGTCACGCGCTGTTCGGCCTCGTGCTCGGCGAGCTGGAGCGGCGGCTGAATCCCCCCACGGCGCCGGTCCTGCCGGTCGACGACCGGACCGCCTCGACCAACGGGCACGGCTCAGGCGAGCGCGTCGCCACCCCGGGTCCGGCCAGGCTCTGAGCCGGCGCGTCCTGATCACCGGCGCCTCGGGCTTCGCCGGCCGGCATCTCGCCGCCGCCTGCGCAGCCGCCGGCGACGCCGTCGTCGCGGTGTCGCGTTCCGCCGCGGGCCCCGGCGCCGTCGCGGCGGATCTGCGCGACGCGGCCGCGGCACGCGCGGCGATCACGGAGGCGGCGCCGGAGGTCGTGTACCACCTCGCGGCGCTCGCGCACGTCGGTCGCTCCTGGGCGGACCCGGCGACCACGCTCGCCGACAACCAGGCGATCGTCCTCAACGTGCTGGAGGGAGTGCGCGCCGAGGCTCCCGAGGCAGTGCTCGTGGCGGTCTCCTCCGGCGAGGTCTACGGGCGGCCGGCAACCCTGCCGGTCGACGAGTCGGCGCCGCTGCGTCCGCAGAACCCGTATGCCGTCAGCAAGGCCGCGAGCGATCTGCTGGCCGGCTTCTACGCCGACGCTCACGGGCTGCGCGTCGCGCGCCCGCGGGCGTTCAACCACGCCGGGCCGGGCCAGCCGGCGATCTACGCGCTGGCCTCCTTCACGCGCCAGGTCGCGGCCGGGCTCGAGGCCGGCGCCGACCCGATCCGGATCGTGACCGGCAATCCCGACGCGCGGCGTGACTTCACCGACGTGCGCGACGTCGTGCGCGCCTACCGGCTGCTGGCGGCGACCGGCGAGCCCGGCGCGTTCAACGTCTGCTCCGGGCGCTCGGCCTCCCCGCGCGAGCTGCTCGCAGCGCTCGAGGATGCCGCGGGCGTGCGCATCGAGCACGCCGTCGACCCGGCGCTCGTGCGCGCGCACGAGGTGATGGAGATCCGCGGCACTTCGGAGCGCCTGCGCGCCGCGACCGGCTGGGAGCCGGAAATCCCGCTCGCGACGACGCTCGCCGACACCGTCGCCTGGTGGCGGGGGGAGATCCGCGCGGGGCGCGCCGGCGAGCGGCTGCACGAGTGAGCGGGGGCGGGGCGCGCCCCGGCTGCCTAGACTCGGCTGCACCCGCCGGAGTAGCTCAGTTGGTAGAGCACTCGATTTGTAATCGAGAGCGCAGGGGTTCGATTCCCCTCTCCGGCTCTCTCATCCGGATCGCGCGCAGCGCCGGCGGACGCGCTCGCCACGCGGACCGGCCATCCGCAGCAACAGCTCGCGCGTCGTCACCTGCTGGGCCCCGTGCGCAACTGCCGCCGCACGGCCGTGCGCGGGGAGGTCGTAGTGATCGCGCTGAAACCACGCGCGCCGCAGCCCGAGCCGGGTGGCGAACTCGTGCAGCTCCTCGAACGAGCCGTCGGTCGCCATGTGACACCAGGCCGTGAACGGCAGCGCGACGCCCGGGTACTCGTGCAGCTCGTCGACCAGGATCGCCATCGTGCGACCGATTCTCCCGCCTGGGGCCGCCTCAGGTGGTACGCAGCCCGAACCTGCGCGCGAGCAGGTCGAGCACGGCGGCGAGCTGGTGCGCCAGCAGCTGCGCGCTCTCGATCTCGCTGCTGTTCCAAGGCATCGGCAAGTGACGGTAGAGCTCGAGCAGCCCTACGTCCTGCCCGCCGAAGACCAGCGGCACCATCAGCAGCGCCTGGTAGCCCGCGCCCTCGAGCATCGCCACCTCGGCGGGGTCCGAGCCCGGGTCGCCGACGACCACCTGGCCGGCGGTGCGCGTGCGCAGCACGTACTCGGTCGCCGGGAAGTCGCTGAGGCGGTAACGCTCCCCCGGCTCGGACCAGCCGTGACGACTGATGTCCTCGAGACAGTCCTCCCCCGGCACGACGCGCGAGACCGCTGCGTCATCGGCGCCCAGGACACCGGGGATCATCGCGGCGACGTCGATGATCTCGGCGACCGAGCTGACTGTCGCCAGCCGCGCGATCAGGTCGGCGAACGTAGGCGCGCCGTCGTCGGTCTGGTCGCGCACGATCCGCATCCCGATCCGCAGCTCCGCCGCCGCGGCCGCAGCCGCATCCGGCACGGCCGCGGCCCACGGAAGTGCCGGCCGCGCGAGCAGCCAGCCCTGCGCGTAGGTCACGTCCATGCTCGCCAGGACGGCGAGGTCCTCGAGCGTCTCGACGCCCTCGGCGCAGACGGCCGCCCGCGTCGTGGAGGCGAACGAGATCAGCGCCTCGAGCATCGCGAAGCGGTGCGGGTCGCTGTGCGCGCCGTCGACGAGCGAGCGGTCGAGCTTGAGGATGTCGGGCGCGACACGGATGATCTGCTGCAGCCCGGCGTAGCCGTTGCCGGCATCGTCGAGCGCGATCCGCGCGCCGCGCGCGCGCAACTCCACGAGCTCGCGGTCGAACGCGTCCTCGGTCGAGAACAGCTCGTGCTCGGTGATCTCGATCACGATCCCGGAGAGATCGGCGGGCAGCGCGTCACGGACCTCGCGCGACAGCAGCGCGCCGGGGCTCACGTTGACCGCGAGGAAGGTGCGCTTCGGCCGGCGGGGCACAGCCAGCGCGGCCTTCAGGGCCGCTGCCTCGAGCGCCGGACCGAGGCCGGCGCGATGCGCCTGGTCGAACCACTGGTCAGGCGGGCGGAACGGGCCCTCCGGCATCCGTGCGAGCGCCTCGTAGCCGGCGACGCGCCCGGTCGCGAGCTCCACCACAGGCTGGAACAGCGGCACGATCGAGCCTTCCCGGGCCAGCAGCGCCTCGATCTCGGCGCGCTGGCCGTCGCCCGACAGCTGACCGGCGTGACGCCGGTCGTAGCGCCTGCTCCGGTCGCGGCCCGAGCGCTTGGCCCAGTAGAGAGCGCCGTCGGCCAGCTCCAGTAGCCGCCCCGCGTCGCGCGCGTCCTCGGGGAACGCTGCCACACCGCCCGAGCAGGCGAGAGCGACGTCGCCGACGCGTACTTCCGCGATCGCGGCACGGGCGCGCTCGGCCGCCTCGGTGGCGCGCTCTCCGTCGACGCCGGGGAGGATCAGCGCGAACTCCTCGCCCCCCACGCGCGCGACGAGATCGCCCTCGCGCACTACGGAGCGCAGCTTCTCCGCCGCAGCGACGAGCACCTTGTCGCCCTCGGCGTGGCCGTAGGCGTCGTTGACGGTCTTGAAGTGGTCGAGGTCGAGCACGACCACGCTGAGCGGGCGGTCGAGCGCGGCGGCGACGGCGATCTCGTCGCTCAGCCGCTCGTGGCAGGCGCGGTGGTTGAGCAGCCCGGTGAGACTGTCAGTGCGGGCCTGCTCGCGCAGCGTGTCGCGCTGGCGGGCCGAGTCGAAAGCGAGCGCCGCCATCGTCGCGAAGCGCTCCACCTGCGCTACTTCGGCGTCGCTGAAGCTGTTGCCGATGCCGATCCGGTAGACGTTCAGCACCGCCACGACCCGGTCCTCGACCAGCAGCGGCACCGACACGAGCGACTCCGGCTCCATCTCGGTGCCGGCGACGACCGCCACGATCGGGTCCTCGTCGGCGCGCTCGACGTTGCGCGTGCGGCGGTTGGAGACGACCCAGCCCGTGACGCCCTCGGTGACGGGGAACGAGTCAGCCATCACCTCGTCGGCATAGGCCCCCAGGGCGAACACCGGGACGAGCACCGCGGCCGCGCGATCGACCTCGTAGACCGAGATCTCGTCGTAGTCGAGCAGCGCCGCAAGGTGGTGCGCGATCCGCCTCAGCGTGTCGGAGAGGGAGTCCGCCGCGAGGATGCCGGCGGCCGCGTCGACGAGCGCCTCGAGCGCGGAGGCGTCAGCGTGACGCGAGCCTGCTGGCGTGACCATCAGACGGGATATCGTCCAGCGCGCGCGGCGGCTTGAACGGTGCGGCTCGTATCCTGGCTCGGCATGACCCGCGTGCCGCTCCTCCTCGCCTGCGTGGCGCTCACCTTGTTCGCCCTCGCCGCCTGCGGTGACGACGACGAGCAGGAGGCGGCCGCTCCGCAGCAGACGGCCACGGCCACGCCGGCGCCCGCCGCCTCGGGAAGCATCGACGTCGCGGCGATCAGCAAGGACGTCGAAACCAAGCCCGTCGTCGCCAAGCCGAAGGGCGAGCCGCCCGCCGAGCTGCAGACGACGGACATCGTCAGGGGCAAAGGCGAGGCGGCGCAGCCCGGCGACACCGTGTCCGTGCAGTACGTCGGCAACTCGTGGTCGACGGGCGCGCAGTTCGACGCCTCGTGGGATCGCGGCGGCGAGCCGTTCGAGTTCCCGGTCGGCGCCGGCCAGGTGATCCCGGGCTGGGACCAGGGCATCCCCGGCATGAAGCCCGGCGGCCGGCGTCTGCTCGTGATCCCTCCCGATCTCGCCTACGGCGCCCAGAGCCCCAGCCCCGACATCGCCCCGAACGAGACGCTGATCTTCGTCGTCGACCTCGAGAAGGTCGGTTAGCCCGTGGGCGAGGACGACCTGCCCGGCGCCGACGTGAGGTGGACCGAGGCCGACGAGGAGGAGTACCGGCGCACGCATCCCCGCGCGCCGACCTCGTCCGACGAGGAGCTGCTCGAGGCCGACTCCCCGGCGATCGTCTCCCAACTCGACGACAGCGCTCGCACCCAGCGCATCGAGGAGGAGCTGCGGGCGGGCTTCAGCCGCCTGGCCCACGTCGGCAAGGCGGTCTCGATCTTCGGCTCGGCGCGCACGCCGCGCGACGACCCGATGTACGCCAAGGCGCGCGAGACCGCCGCGCTGCTCGGCAGGGCGGGCTTCTCGATCATCACCGGTGGTGGGCCCGGGATCATGGAGGCCGGCAACCGCGGCGCGCGCGACGCCGGCGTGCCGTCGATCGGCCTTGACATCGAGCTGCCGCACGAGCAGTTCGAGAACGCCTACGTCGACATCAGCCTCGACTTCCACTACTTCTTCGCGCGCAAGGTGATGTTCGTGCGCTACGCGAGCGCCTTCGTCGTGTTCCCGGGCGGATTCGGCACGCTCGACGAGCTGTTCGAGGCGGCGACGCTGCGCCAGACCGGCAAGATCCGGCACTTCCCGATCGTGCTGTTCGGCGCGTCCTACTGGAGCGGGCTGGTCGACTGGCTGCTCGGCGAGGTCGCGGCGAAGGGCAACATCGCCGCTGCCGACGCGGAGTGCCTGATCGTGACCGACAGCGTCGACGAGGTGCTGACCCTCGTCGAGGCCGCCGAGCACCGGCGGCCGCGCGCGGCCGCCTGACCCGCCTCCTGCGATCCTTGCGGCTCATGGCCACCGGCGTGTCATCGGCTCGTCTCGTCGGGCGCTCGCTCGAGCTGGCCCAGCTGCAGGCGGCGCTCGCAGAGGCAGCCTCCGGGCGTCCCTCGCTCGCCTTCGTCGTGGGCGAGTCGGGCGTCGGCAAGAGCCGGCTCGTCGCCGAGCTGGCGGCCCGCGCGGCGGCTGACGGGGCGCGCGTGCTGAGTGGCGAGTGCGTCGAGCTGGGCGAGGGCGAGCTGGCCTACGCGCCACTCGTCACGGCGCTGCGCCCGCTCGTGCGCGACTCCGACCCCGTGCTCGCCGGGCTGCCCGCCGGCATCCGCGCGGAGCTGGCGACGCTGCTGCCGGGGCTCGGCGAGGCTCCAGAGCGAATGCGCGGCGCGGGCGACCAGGCTCGCGTGTTCGAGGCCCTGCTGGCCGTGCTCGACGCGCTCTCGCGCGAGGCGCCCGTGCTGCTCGTGATCGAGGACCTGCACTGGGCCGACGCATCGACGCGCGCCTTTCTCCGCTTTCTGGCCGCGGCGCTCGGCGACGAGCCGATCCTGCTCGTCACGACCTACCGGCCCGACGAGCTGCACCGGCGCCATCCGCTGCGCCCGCTGCTCGCGGAGCTCGAGCGGGTGCACGCGCTGCGGATCGACCTCTCCGGACTGAGCCGCGACGAGCTGCGCGAGCAGCTGGAGGACATCCTCGGCGCCGCGCCCGAGGCCGCGCTGGTCGACCGCCTCTTCGCGCGCAGCGAGGGCAATCCGCTGTTCACCGAGGAGCTGCTGGCAGCCGGGCTCGACGGCCGCGGCGCGGTGCCGCCGAGCCTCGCCGCCGCGCTCGCCCTGCGGATCGAGCGCCTCGGGGAGCACGCGCAGCAGGTCGTGCGCGTGCTGGCGGCCGGCGGGCGACTGGACGACGCGGTGCTGGGGGCGGTCGCGAACCTGGACGCGCGGGCGCTGCGCCAGGGCCTGCGCGAGGCGATCGCGAGCCAGACCGTGGTAGTCGACGGCGACCTGTTCGCGCTGCGCCACGCGCTGCTGCGCGAGGCG
>DASQMT010000169.1:0-8780 GCA_035645355.1 Solirubrobacteraceae bacterium
GGCGGAGCGGTGACCGCCACGAGCCGCGCCGTGCTCGGGCCGGCGGCCGCGGCGGGAACGGCGGCGAGCAGGAGCGCCGCGACCGCGGCGAGGGCGATGCGCGCGATCCCCATCGGCGACGAGTCTCGCAGAGCGCCCGGCATCAGCGGCCGCCCTCGCGCGCGACCGCCTCGGCCGCCAGCGCGCAGCCGGCGCGCAGCGCATCGGCGGGCCCGGCTCCGGCGAGCCGCGCGGCGAGCAGGCCGGCCGCAAAGGCGTCGCCCGCTCCAGTCGTGTCGCGCACGGGCACCGGCAGCGCCGGAGCGACGATCTCGTCCTCTCCGTCCGTCCACAGCGCTCCCTCCGGACCGAGCTTGACGACGACCTCGCGCGCGTGGGCGAGCAGCGCGCGCGCCGCGCCGGCGGGCTCGTCGATCCCGGTCAGCGCGGTCGCCTCGTCGCGGTTCGGGACCAGCAGGTCGGCGTCGCCGGCCCAGCCGAGGAACGCGCCGGCGCCCGCGCGCCGGATCGGCTCGGCGCTCGACGGGTCGATCGAGACGCCGATGCCACGCCGCCGGGCGGCCGTCAGCAGGGCGCGCGCGCCCGCGCGCGAGCCCGGGTTGAGCAGCGCGTAGCCGGCAAGGTGCAGGTGCGCCGTGCCGGGCGGCAGCGCGACCGCCTCGAGGCCCGCGTTGGCGCCCGCGTCCGGGAGCATCGAGCGCTCACCACCGGGGGCGACGAGCACGACGCAGGTGCCCGTCGGGCGACTACGGTCGATCGCCAGGCGGGCGTCGACGCCCTCGGCCTGCAGCGCGGCGGCCGCCTCGCGCCCCGCTGCGTCGTCGCCGACGCGCCCGATGAGTGTCACCTGCGCGCCGGCCCAGGCGAGCCAGACGGCGACGTTCGCGCCTGTGCCGCCGCCGCGCAGCGCGATCCGCGCCGGCGTGTCCGAGCCGTGCGCGACAGGGCCTGAGAGCGCCGCCACGACGTCGGTCATGACGTCGCCGGCGACGACGATGCGCCGGTTCACGCTCCCGCCGCGGCGCGCGCGATCAGCGCCGCGAGCTCGGCATTGCGCCGCACCAGCAGGATGTTCGCCTCGAGCGTCGCGCCGCCCGTCTCGCGATGGAAGCGCTCGAGCAGGAACGGTGTCGTCGCCCCACCGCGCACGCCCTGCGCGGTGGCGGCCGCGAGCGCCTGCGAGAGCACGCGGTCGTGCAGCGCGGGATCGACCTGCTCGGCCTCCGGGAGCGGGTTCGCCACCACGATCGCGCGCCGGCCGAGCCCGAGCCCGGCCTGCGCCCGCATCACCGCGGCGACCTCCGCGGGCGTGTCGACGCGCCAGGGAACCGGGTGGCCGGAGTCCGCTAGGTAGAAGCCGGGGAAGCGGTCGGTGCGATAGCCGAGCACGCAGACGCTCAGCGTCTCGAGCCGCTCGAGCGTCGCGCCGACGTCCAGGATCGACTTCACGCCCGCGCACACGATCGTGATCCCGGTCGCGGCGAGCGTCGTGAGATCGGCTGACTCGTCCCAGCTCTCGCGCGCCTCGCGGTGCACGCCGCCGAGGCCGCCGGTCGCGAACACCGCGATGCCCGCGCGTGCCGCCAGGTGGGAGGTGGAGGCGACCGTCGTCGCGGCACAGGCACCGCGCGCCAGCACGGGCGCGAGGTCGCGCACGCCGGCCTTGCCGAACCCGCCGCCGAGCGCGAGCCTCTCTAGCGCCGCCTCGTCGAGCCCGATCCGGGCGACGCCGTCGACCACGGCGATCGTGGCCGGCACCGCTCCGGCCGCGCGCACGGCCGCCTCGAGCTCGCGGGCGACCTGGAGGTTGCGCCCGCGCGGCAATCCGTGGGCGATCAGCGTGCTCTCGAGCGCGACCACGGGCGCCTCCGACGCGAGCGCCGCTTCGACCTCCGGTGCGACTCGCAGCGGCTCGCCCATGGCGCGGCCATCCTAGAACCGCGCCTGCGGGCTGTCGTCCATCCGTTGAGTGCCCGGCTTGCAGGCATTACGCTGGGTGGAGGTTGCACACGAACACGATCGCCGAGGTCCCGGCAGGTTCGCGGACAAACCGGCGAGATTCCGTTCTGCTCGCCGGTCAGGTCACCCTGCTCGCCGCCGCTGTCGCGGCGGCGATAGCCGGTACGCAAGCGGCCGACTGGCGGCCGCTGGACCTGTTCCTCGCGCTGCTCGCGCTGGCGGTCGTCGGGCAGTTCCTGTCGGTGCGAACGGGCAAGGTGCGGATCGGCCCCGCCTTCATCGCGACGGCCCTCGCGATGGCTCTGCTGGGGCCTGCTCCGGCCGCCGTGATCGCCGTCGTCGCGGTGCTGGCGTGGTCGCGCAGGTCGCGCACGCCGGGGCCACTCGTGCTCAACAACGTCGTCGCGCTGACCGTCTACCCGGTGGCCGGCGCGCTGCTGCTCAAGGCGCTCGGCGATCCAGGGGCCGACGAGTCCGCGCGGTTGTGGACCGGGGTGATCGTCTTCGGCGTCTACCTCGCGGCGAACTTCCTCAACTTCCTGCTGATCGTCGGCTACCTGTGCCTGCGCGACCGCACGAGCGTGGCCGACGCGGTGCGCAACCTCTACCTGCCGGTGCTGCCCTGGGAGGTCGCGACCGGAACGCTGACCGCCGGCACCGTGCTCACCTATCAGGAGGTCGGGCTGATCGCGGTCGCGCTGCTCTCCCTGCTGCTGCTCTCCTACCGCTATCTGCTCGGCTCGGTCGTCGACGCACAGCGCCAGCGCGACGAGTTGCGCGAGCAGGTCGACGAGCTCGAGGCGCTGCACAGCGGCGTCATCCGCGTGATCGTGGAGACGCTGGGCATGCGCGATCGCATGACCGCGCGCCATTCGGCGGCCGTGGCGCGCTTCGCGCGGGCGACGGCGGCCGCGGCCGGTCTTTCCGCGCGCGAGCAGGAGCTCGTGCACACCGCCGGGCTGCTGCATGACGTCGGTAAGTTCACCTTCCCCGACAGCACGCTCAACGGCACCAGCCTGACCGAGGAGGACTGGGCCCTGATCTACTCACACCCGCAGCGTGGCGCGGACATCATCGGCCGCGTGCGCGGCTATGCGGAGGTGGCGGAGATCGTGCTCTGCCACCACGAGCGGATGGACGGACAGGGCTACCCGCGCAAGCTGTCGGGAGACGAGCTGCCGCTGCTCGCCCGGGTGCTGTCGGTCGCCGACTGCTTCGACGTCATGACCGCGCGCGATTCCTACCGCACGCCGATCGGGATTCCGGAAGCGATCGCGGACCTGCGTCGCGTCGCGGGCACTCAGCTCGACCCCCGGATCGTCGAGATCTTCATCAGCGTCGTCGAGGGGTCCGGACTGGACTTCCAGCACGCCGACGACGAGGACCTCGAGGCCGAGCTGCGTAACCAGGCGCCACGAGGCTCGACCGCTCGCAGCGCGCGTAGATGATTGTGGGCGCGCGAAAGCGCACCAGTTGACTAGTGGTTCCAGCCCATGATCCCCACTCCTCAGGATGTATTTCCGGCGCTTGGAGCGCCTTTGCACTCTCTTTGTCGGACGCAAGCGCCACGACTTGAGCGATTAGTTGCGAACCGCGCGATCAGGCGGCGAAATCAACCCGCGACGGGGTAGGCGCAGCGCTCCAGGGCGCCGTCCTCGCCGCGCAGGTGCGCCGTCTCGCCCTCGACCACGACGTGGGCGGCACCCGAGCCGAGCGCCAGGCCCGCGATGTAGACGGCGCCGATGCGGTGCACGTCGCGCACGTGGCCGAGTCGCTCGAGCGAGTTCGTCTCGCCCCCGGTCGCGTTGGAACCCGCGCGCAGCACGATCCGCACGTCCTGCGCCTCGGCGCGCGCCGCGAGCGCGACCTTGATGTTCTGCAGGTCGTCGGCCGTCACCGCCGCGACGGCGATCGCGCGCTCGAGCGAGAGTCGTCGGAGCAGCGACGGGTCGGCTCCCCTCCCGATCACCACGGGGATGCCGAGCTGTCGCGCGTGGCCGACGTTCTCGCCGTCGGGTTGGTCATCGAGGGCGACCACCGAGATCCCGCAGTCGCGCAGCAGGATGCAGAGCCGAAGTCCGACCTGGCCCAGCCCGACGACGATCACGTGGTCCGAGCGTGGAACGGCGCGGCGGCCGATCAGCCCGGTCAGGTTGCGGCCGATCAGCCGCTCGACCAGCCCGCCCGTGAAGGCCGCCGCGAACAGCAGCGCGACGATCATGCTGAGCGAGATCACGACCTTGAACCACTTCGGCCCGTCCTGCACCTCGGGGTTCGGGTCGACGGTCACGAGCGTCTTGACGGCGCCGTAGAACGAGTCGACGAGCGCCTGGTCGAGCACGAGCGCCGCCCCGACGGTCTCCCCGATCAGGATCAGGGCGAGCCCGACGGCGCCGAAGAAGACGAGCCCGGCGCTGCGGTCGAACGGCTGCAGGACCGCGGTCGCGAGCGCCCGTGCGCGTCGCGCGCGCACCTCCGGCAACGGCGCGAGGCCGACCTCGCCGCCGCTGCAGCGCAGGCCCGTCGGGCGATCGCCGTCGAGCACCGCGGCGATGTCGTCGCCGAGACACGGGCCCGCGAGCGTCGGCGCGACGATGTCGGCCAGCGACGTGATCGCGATGTTGCCGATCGCCTGCTCGAGCTCGCGACCCGTCGCCGGGTCGAAGATCGTCGCGACGATCGGGACGTCCTCGTCGATGTGGCGCACGAGCAGCGCCGCGCGCAGCGGCCACGCGTCGTCGCGCGAGACCACGGCCACCGCGTCGGCGGGCTGCGCGAGCGCCTCGCGCAGCTCATCCACCCCTGGGTCCTCGAGCCGCACGACCTCCGCCCCCGACGTCTCGAGCGCGGCACACGTCTCGTCGGTCAGGTCACCGTCGCCCAGCAGTAGGACGCGCTGCGGCATCGTAGTTGACCCTAGCGGCGCTATCCGACGGGCGCGAGCGGCCCGCAGGCGAGCACGTCCTGCGCCAGCTCGGTCGCGCTCTCCTCGCTCCAGCGGCCTGTCGCGGCGAGGTGCTCGCAGAGCGCGTCGAGATCCTCGAGCGCCGCGCGCGCCTGCCCGAGCATGGCGGCGAACAGGAGCGTGTCGGCGGCCTCGCGGATGCGGGCCTGCTCGGGCAGGTGCAACTTGCTCGCGCCGATGTCCTCGAGCCTGCGCAGGACACGGCCGTACGCCTGCGTGCGTTCGCTGTTCATATCCCCTTGATCGCCAGCGGGCGACGGTCCTTGAAGCAGGGACGTTGAGCATCGGGCCGTGCGGGTAAGCCCGAGTCCGATGTCCGTCGCCGACCAGGCCCAGGCCGCGCTCACCATCGACGTGCTCGACCCGGCCACGGGCGAGCTCGTGGGGGAGATCCCCGCCGGCTCTCCCGAGGCGGTGGACGCCGCCGTGCGCGAGGCGCGTGCGGCGCAGCCGGCCTGGGCATGCACCGCACCGGCCGAGCGCGCCGCTCTGCTCAAATCCGCCGCCGCGCGGCTGCGCGAGCGCGCGACCGAGCTCGCAGCGCTGCAGACGCGCGAGGGCGGCAAGCCGCTCGCCGACTCGCTCGGCGGCGTCGAGGCAGGGATCGGCGCGATCGAGCAGTACGCCGAGCTCGGGCCGCTGCACCGCGGCCGCAGCCTGCAGGGCGGCTGGGACAGCGCCGACCTGATGGTCCACGAGCCGCGCGGCGTGATCGCCCTGCTCGTGCCCTGGAACGATCCGGTCGCGATCGCCTGCGGCCAGATCGCCGCCGCGCTCGTGACGGGCAACACCGTCGTCTACAAGCCGTCGGAGAAGACGCCGCTCTCGGGCGCGAGGTGATGCAGGCGTGCGCGGCCCGGCTCGGCAAGGCGCTGCTCGAGCTGGGCGGCAAGGACGCGCTGATCGTCGACGCCGGGGTCGATCCCGAGTGGGCTGCTGGGCAGGCCGCGACCGGCGCGTTCGCCAACGCGGGGCAGATCTGCACGTCGGTCGAGCGTATCTACGTGCACCGCGAGGTCGCCGAGCCGTTCATCGACGCGCTCACCCGCAAGGCGCAGGCGCTGCGCGTCGGGCCAGGGGACGACCCCGCGACCGAGATGGGACCGCTGATCGACGAGCGCCAGCGCGACCGCGTCCACGGTCACGTCGAGGACGCATGCCGCGGCGGCGCGGAGCTGCGCGCCGGCGGGCGCGTGCCCGAAGGCCCGGGCTGGTTCTATCCGCCGACGGTGCTCGTCGGCCCGGATCGCGACGCGCCGGTGCTCACGCAGGAGACGTTCGGCCCGGTCGCCGCCGTGAGCGTCGTAGACTCGTTCGACGCCGCGCTCGCGGAGGCCAACCGCGGCGAGTACGGCCTCGCGGCGGTCGTGCTCACGCCATCGCAGGCCAACGCGCAGCGGGCCTGGCGCGAGCTCGACGTCGGAACGGTCAAGGTGAACGCCGTCTTCGGCGGGGCGCCGGGCGGCGCCGCGCAGCCGCGCCGCAGCTCGGGCCATGGCTTCGGCTTCGGGCCCGAGCTGCTCGACGAGGTCACGCACACGAAGGTCGTGCACCTCGCCGTGGCGCCGCCTGCGGGTTAGTGGCGGTTCACGTCAACCGCGCCATTTAGGGGGAGGGTGCGGTTTAGTGGTCGCGGGCACGCGCGCGAGCCGAGCGAAGACATTTCCCCGACACCAGAGCGCCGCGCCGCGGGCGTTGTCGGAAAGTGTGCCTGAGCGGAAGGAATTCGACACCCGCGCCGAACGCCAGCGTCGATTGTCGGGAATGTCCGACACGCCCTCCACGAACCCCGGGGGCGCCTGACGTCTCGATCCCTCCCACTTATTGGCGCCGTTGACGTACGCCTCGAGAGTCGAGCCCCAGCTCCCTCATAGGGTCGCCTCAGGGTGATTCCCGATGGTGGACGGCCCGCGGGTGCGCCAGATTGGCCCCCATGACCGACACCCCGCCCACGGCCCCACAGCCCGATCCGACCCCGACACCGCCGCAGCCCGAGCCGGCGCCGCGGCGCCTGACGCGCTCGACGACCGACAGCCTGATCGGCGGCGTCGCCGGCGGCATCGGCCGGCACCTCAACGTCGATCCGCTCGCGATCCGCATCACGTTCGTGATCCTTACGTTCGCGGGCGGGCTCGGCCTGGTCGCCTACCTGCTCTGCCTCCTGTTCGTCCCGACCGACGACCCGTCGGCGCCGCCGCTGAAGTGGGGCCTGGCGCGCACGGTCGGCGCCGGACTGCTGGCCGTGGCCGCGCTGGCGATGCTCGTTCCTGACTGGTTCTGGGGTCCGCAGCTGCCGTTGCTGGTCGTCGCCGGGGCGGTCGTCTACCTTCTGGTCCGCGTGGTGCGCGACGATGGCGGCAGTCACGCCGGCCGGGCGGCCGCGAAGATCGCGATCGGCATCGTGCTCGTCGCGCTCGCCGTCGGCGCCTTCGTGGCCGCCGCGGCAGGCACAGCGCTTGGCGGCGGGGTCGTGATCGCAGGCCTCGTGATCGCGTGCGGTGTGGGACTCGTCGGCGGCGCCTTCCGGGGCGGCATGCGCTGGCTGATCGTGCCCGCGATAGTGCTGGCGGTGCCGCTCGGCGCCGTCGCCGCGACCGACCTCGACGTGCGCGGCACGTGGGGCGATCGCACGTTCTACCCCGGCACCGTCGGCGACCTCGACCAGGGCTACGAGATGGGCATGGGCTCGCTCAAGGTCGACATGACCGAGGTCGACCTGCCCGCGGGCCGGACTGACCTGCGACTGGAGATCGGCGTCGGCGAGATCAAGGTGCTCGTGCCCGAGGACGTGTGCGTGACGACCGACGCCGAGGTCGGCGCCGGCGCGGTGAACGTCGGCGAGGGCGAGCAGGGTGGCGTCGACTTCGACATCAACGACGACCGCGAGGTGGCGCCCGGCGTCACTCACCTGCATGTGATCGCCGATGTGGGCGTGGGCTACGTCGGCGTCGGCGAGAACCACTTCCGGATGCGCGGCCCCGAGCGCTGGCGCGACGAGCAGTTCGGCGCCGGCGCCAGCCCCGCGGCGTGCCTGGGTGCGGCATGACGCCGCGCCCCGGCTACGACCCGGCCTCGCTGCTCTCAGGGATCATCGTGATGGCGCTCGGCGGCCTGCTCCTGCTAGACCAGGCCGACGTGCTCGAGTTGCGCGCGGAATACCTGCTGCCCGCCGTGATGGCCGCCGTGGGCGGGATCCTGCTCGCCTGCGGCCTCGCCGGTCCGCCGCGCGGGCGCTCGTAGGCCCCTGCGAACATCCGCCGTGGTGACGATGCCCGAAACCCAGCCGGCGCCGCTCCGCCGCGATCGCTCGAACGGGGTGCTGGGCGGCGTCTGCGCCGGGCTCGGCAGGCGGCTCGGGATCGACCCGCTGATCCTGCGCGTCGGCTTCGTCATCGCCGGCGGCGCCGGCGGCGCCGGCGTGATCGGCTACGCGATCTGCTGGGCGCTCATGCCCGCGGCGCGCGACGGCGGCAGCGGCACGCTGCTCGTGCGCGCGGCCGGGCGGCGCGAGAGCTGGATGGTCGCGTCCGGACTGGTGCTGCTGATGCTCGCCGCGCTGCTGCTGTTCCGCGCCTGGGGCGTCTGGGTCGGGGATGCGGTCGCCTGGCCGCTCGTGCTCGCCACGGGCGGCGGCGCACTGATCTGGCGCCAGTCGCAGGGCGCGGCAGTGGTCGCGCCGACGCAGCCGGCGCCCGCACGACCGCGCCGCGGTCTGCGGCTCGTCCGCCCCTCGCTGGGCATCGTCGCGCTCGGCGCGGCGCTGATCGTCGGCGCCGCGCTCGTGTTCCTGTGGCTCAACGGCGCGCTCGTGCCCGACCGCGACGTGACGCTCGCGGTGCTCGTCGTCGTGACGGCG
>DASQMT010000170.1:0-4433 GCA_035645355.1 Solirubrobacteraceae bacterium
GCGCAGGTACGGCCCGACCGTGGTCGCCACGACGCGAGCAGACTCCGCGACGGCGCGCAGCGACTCCGGATCCTCGCTGTCGGCCCGCAGCAGCTCCAGCCCAGCGCACGCCGGGTCGATCGCGGCGAGCCGCTCGCGCACGGTGGCGAGCTTGGCCGGGTTGCGCCCGGCCAGCGCCCAGCGCGTGCCCGCCGGCGCGTGGCGCGCGAGGTACTCGGCGGTCAGGCCGCCGGTGAAGCCGGTCGCGCCGAACAGCGCGACGTCGAGCCGGCGCGGCTCAGCCATGCTCGGGTAGCTTGCGCGGATGGCCAAGCGGACCGAGCAGCCCGAGCCGCGCGTCTCCGATCTGCTGCGCGCGCCGAAGGCCGCCGTCGACCTGGGCGCGATCGACACCCGCTCGACGCCCGGGTTCAGCGGCAAGAAGGCCGCTGCCGAGAAGCTCCAGCCCGCGCTCGCCGAGCGCATCGCCGTGCTGCAGGAGCAGCTCTACGCCGAGGGTCGCAGCGGCGGAGAACGCAGCGTGCTGCTCGTGCTGCAGGGCATGGACACGTCCGGGAAGGGCGGCACGGTCAAGCACGTCGTCGGGCAGGTCGATCCCGGTGGCGTGCACGTCGTCGCATTCCGGAGCCCGACGCCGGAGGAGCTCTCGCACGAGTTCCTCTGGCGCATCCGGAGGGAGCTGCCGGAGCCCGGCATGCTGGCGGTCTTCGACCGCTCGCATTACGAGGACGTCGTCGCGGCGCGCGTGCGCGAGCTCGTCGACCGGCGCACGTGGGCGCGGCGCTACTCGACGATCAACCGCTTCGAGCAGCAGCTCGCCGCGGACGGCACCGTGGTCGTCAAGTGCTTCCTGCACATCTCCCCCGAGGAGCAGCGCGAGCGGCTTCTGGCGCGGCTCGACGACCCTACCAAGCACTGGAAGTACCGCCCGGGCGATCTCGACGACCGCGCGCTCTGGGGCGCGTTCCAGGAGGCCTACGGCGATGCGATCGAGCGCTGCAACGATGACGCCGCGCCGTGGTACGTCGTCCCGGCCGACCGCAAGTGGTACCGCAACTGGGCGATCAGCAACCTGCTGATCGAGCGGCTGGACGAGCTCGCGCTGAGCTGGCCGGCCGCCAAGTTCGACGTGGCTGCCGAGAAGGCCCGTCTGAGCGCTTGAGCGCGTCGCCTGCGGTGCGTGCGCCGCTCAGGCGGCGCAGAACCGGACGCTCAAGCGCCGCGCGGCCTGCGCGCCGAACGACATGTCGACGCGCCACAGTCGCGCCCGCTCGCCCGAGGCCATCGTCTCCGGGGCGAGCACGAGCGCGGCGCGGTCGGCGCCGACGCTGACCGTCTGGCGGCCGTCGCCGGCGCTGAGCGGCCCGACGCGCGGGCGCCGGCTGAAGAACACCGACAACCGGTAGTCGTCGCCGGCGAGCGCGTCGAGCTCGAGCGCGACGCCGCAGCGCAGCGGGCGGTAGGTCAGGCGGGCGGAGCGGAGCGCTCCGACCGCGTCGCGGAACTCTCCTCCCACCTGCACGATCCCGTCCTCGCCGACTTCGAGGGTGTGGCCGAAGAAGTAGCCCGGCCCACCGTCGACCAGCAGCGGGCCGGCGCTTGCGCGGCCGGCGACCTCCGTCCGCGGCCGCTGCGGGACCAGCTCCCGCCAGCTGCCGCGCTCGCGCCGCAGCGCGTAGGTGAGGCCGGCGTCGTAGCGCAGGTCGCCGCGGTAGCGGTCGCTGCCGCTGCGTGAGATCTTCACCGCGAACCAGGTTCCGGCGCGCCGCACGACCGCCAGCCGCCCACGTCCCTGGGACACGGTGGTGGCGAGCGGGAAGTCGGCCGGCAGCCGGCCCGGCGAGCGCTCGGGCGGGCGCAGCGCGAGCGTCCAGTTGAGCATCATCAGCGCGAGCCCGCCCATCGAGGGAGCGCCGGCGTAGCCGTCGAGGCCGCGCCACCCCGGTCTCAGCGCCTCGCCGATCGCGGGCACGATCGCCACGCCGCGGCGCCCGATCGGATAGGCGCGCTCGAGGCGTTCGAGCGAGCGGTAAGCCACTGTCCGCGCGACCGCCGCGACGGCGCGCGTCGCGGCGGTCATCCGCGCCGTGTAGGCCGCGGCGTAGGCGGCGCCCGCGGGCGACCAGACCTCCTCCTGGGAGCGCCCGAAGTACGCCAGGCTTCCGTTCGGCGCCATCGCCAGCGCCGCCGCCCAGACGCCCTGCTGCAACACCCGCCGCGCCGCCGGGCCCGCGCGCTCGCCGAGCAGGTGCATGGCGCGCGCGTAGAGGCCCAGCGAGAGCCCGTGGTAGGCGAGCGGGTTGTCCGGCGCATCCGACAGCACGGCGGCGCCGCGCCGCGGGAGCAGGCCGGGGATGCGCACGTTGACGAGCTCCTGCGCCAGCCGCCGCGCACGCGCCGCGTCACCGCCCAGCACCGCCCGCGCCGCGCGCGAGCGCAGGCCGGTGCGCTGCAGCTCCAGGACGCCGACAGCATCGACCAGCCAGTGGTTGTAGTAGTGGTCGACGTGCTGGAGCTCGACGATCCTGACCCGCCGCAGCCACGCCTCCCAGCGCCTCCGCGCGCGGGCGAAGTCCGGGTCGCCGCCGAGCGCGCGCCGGGCGAGGTTGTACGCCGCGGCGACTGCGAACTGCTCGAAGACGCTCGGGCGGCTCGGGCGGCGCTCCGGATCGGTCGCGAAGCTGATCGCGCGGATCCCGGTCCGCACGAGGCGCCGGTCGCGGTCGCGCACGCCGGCGTCGATCAGCGCATATCCGCCGACGGCGTCGCCGTAGCGCGTTCCGGCGTGCAGGCCGAACGCGCCCGGCAGCTCGTCGGTGTAGTCGCCGAGGCGCCCGCTCGACTCCTGCGCTGCGGGCCACGGTGCCGCCATCGCGCGCGCCAGCGAGGTCCAGCGCGTCGCCTCATGCGCCGCGCGCGCCGTAGGGCGATCGCCGGTGGGCGCCGGGTCGCGGAGCAGCACGGCACCGAGCAGCACGAGCGCCGCCCCGGCGCCTACGATGAGCGCCGGGAGCGCGCGTCTCATGGCGCGAGCCTACGCAATTCGTCTTGCGCGCTAACGGTCCGCGCAGGCGCACCGATACAACTTTCATGCCTGAATCCCGATCGATGACCCGTGCTCACCGCCCCAAGCTCGCCCTGACGGTCGCGCTCGCACTGGCGCCCGCCGTCGGACTCGCGCTAGCGCCCGGCGCGGCGGCCGACACGGACCGAGCGGACCTCCAGAACACGCGGCTCATCTCGAAGTCCGTCTCCGGGGGCGTGCCCGACGGCGCGTCGACGAACGCCGTGATCTCCAGCGACCGCCGCTACGCGCGCCTGATCGCCTTCGAGTCCGAGGCGACCGACCTCGTGCACGGGGACACGAACGGCTTCAAGGACCTGTTCGCGATCAAGCGCAGCGGGATCATCGCCAACGAGGGCGCGCCCTGGCACGGCGGAGACGCGATCCTCGTCTCGCGCGGTCGCTACGGGGCGCCGGCCGACGGCCCGTCGTTCGGCGCCGCCGTGTCGGGCAACTTCGACCACAGGGCACGCTGCATCGCCTTCCTCTCGGCGGCCACGAACCTGGTGCCCGGCGATACCAACGGGAGCGTGGACGCGTTCCTGGTCCGCAAGCCGGGCGCGAACCCGAGGCGCGTCTCGCTGCCGCGCCGCGCGCAGGCGCTGGCCGACTCGACCGCCGTCACCGTCTCGGGCGACTGCTCGCGCACGTCGTTCGTCACCGGCGGCGCGCTCTTCACGTACAAGCGCGCGCGCTCCGGCCGGGTCAGGGTGAGGCGCGTCGCGACGAACGGGCCTGTCGGCCATATCTCGTACGCCGTCGGAGACTCCAACACGCTCGCCTTCGACACGCCCGCGGGCGTCTTCCTCAGCCGCCGCGGCGTCCGCAGGCCGCGGCTCGTGGCCCCCGGCGGCTCCAACCCCGCCTTCAACGAGCTCAAGCGCAGCACGCTCGCCTACGAGGCGCAGCGCGACGGCAACACCCACATCATGTACAAGGACCTCGGCGGCGGCGAGACGGTGATCTCCGATCGCGGCGGAGCGCTCGGCAACGGCGAGTCGCACGACCCCGTGATCGGCAACTCCGGCTACTACGTCACGTTCGAATCCGAGGCCTCGAACCTCGGCGTCAACGCGCTCGGCCAGCCCGGCGACCACAACGGCGCCGCCGACGCCTACCTCTACACCGACGTGCGCAAGATCACGCTCGTTCAGTCCGTCGAGGAGAAGGCCGTCCCCGTGCCCGGCGGCGGCCAGAATCCGTCGATGAGCTACTACGCGAACTACGTGCTGTTCGACTCACCGGCGCCGCTCGGGCTAGGTGGCAGCGCGAGCCAGATCTTCATGCGCTACCTCGGCCCGGTGTAGCGAGCGCCACGACCTCCGCGAGATCGCGGACCGAGCGCTCCGTGATCGGGTCGACGACCAGG
>DASQMT010000171.1:0-8051 GCA_035645355.1 Solirubrobacteraceae bacterium
TAGAGGCGCAGCTTCACGGGCGGGCCGATCGTAGAGTCAGACGCCCGTGCTGCGGCGCTCGCCCCACGACCGCGAGATCCTGCGACTCGCCTTTCCCGCGCTCGGCGCGCTCGCCGCCGAGCCGCTCTACGTGCTCGTCGACACCGCGATCGTCGGCCATCTCGGCACGCCGCAGCTTGCGTCGCTCGCGATCGCTGCCACCGTGTTGGCGACGGCCTTCACGATCTTCAACTTCCTCACCTACGGCACGACGGCGCAGGTCGCGCGGTTGCACGGAGGGGGTCGGGCCGACGAGGCGGCCGGCGTCGGCGCCCAGGCGCAGTGGCTCTCGTTGGCGATCGGCGCCGTGCTGCTCGTGACGTTGATCGCGCTCGCGCGCCCGCTCGTCGGGCTGATGGGCGGCGAGGGCGAGGTGGCCGACGGCGCGACGACCTACTTGCGCATCGCCGCGCTCGGCGCGCCCGCGTTCATGCTCGCGAGCGCCGGTCAGGGCTACCTGCGCGGCATCGGCGACCTCAAGACACCGCTCGTGATCCTCGTCGTCGCACACCTCGTGAACGTGGTGCTCGAGCTGCTGTTCGTCTACGGCTTCGACTGGGGTCTGGCGGGCTCCGCCTGGGGAACCGTGATCGCGCAGCTCGGGATGGGCGGAGCGTTCCTGGCGGTGCAGCTGCGCGCCGGCTGGCAGCGGCCGGTGACCGCGCGGATGCGCATGCTGATGCGCGTCGGCTACGAGATCGCCGTGCGCACGACGGCGCTGCTCGCGGCCTTTCTCGTCGCGTCCGCCGTGCTCGCGCGCGTGGGTCCGGCCAGCCTCGGCGCGCACCAGATCGCCTTCCAGCTGTTCGTCTTCCTGGCGCTGGTGCTCGACGCGCTCGCGATCGCGGCGCAGGTGATGGTCGGCCGGATGCTCGGCGCGGGCGACGCGGCCGGCGCGCGCGTGGCGGCGAGCCGAATGATCGCCTGGTCGGTCGTCCTCGGCACCGCGTTCGGGGTCTTGCTGCTCGCGCTCGGCGACCTCGTGCCGAGGCTCTTCACGGGCGATGACGCGGTCGTCGCGCAGGCGCGCGAGATCTGGTGGCTGTTCGCCTTGCTCATGCCGCTCAACGGGGCGGTGTTCGCACTCGACGGCATCCTGATCGGCGCGGGCGACACGCGCTTCTTGATGTGGGGCATGCTCGCCGCATCTGCCGTGTACGTGCCCGTCGCGCTGCTCGCGCTGGCCTACGACTGGGGCATCTTCGGTGTCTGGTGCGGTCTCGCTGGGCTGATCGCGGTGCGGCTGGCGACCTGCGGCGCGCGCTTCACCGGCGACCGCTGGGCACGCACCGGACTCGCCTTGAGGGCGTAGCCTTCGCCAGCGTGCGCCGCCTCGTCTCGCTGACCCTGCTCGTGCTCGTGCTCGTGCTCGCGCTCGCGGCGCCGGGCGCGCTCGCGCAGGACGCGACGAGCCCGTTCGGCCCGCTGCCCCAGCCGGCCCCGGAGGAGACTCCGGCGCCGGCGCCGCCGCCTTCGGTCGAGGCGCAGCAGGAGACCGACCGCACGCTCCTGTTCGTCATCGGCGGCGCACTGTTGGTGCTCTTCGTGGTCATCGCGCGCGTTATCACGCGCGATGCGCGGGAGACGCTGCACGAGGCCGGCCGCGACGTGACCCCAAAGCCGCGCGAGCAGGGCCCGCACCGGCACCCGCGCGAGTCGAAGGCCAAGGCGCGCGCACGAGCCAAGGCTCAGCGCCGCGCGCGCCGCCAGAACCGCTGACCGCCGCCGCCTACGGTGCCGGTATCACCACCCCGTCGCGCACCCTCAGCACCGCTCGCGCACGCGGCAGCGAGTCGATCGGACGCTCGAAGCCGTTGAACGTCGCCCGCCCACGGTAGTCGGCGAAGCGCGCGAGCTCGGGCCCGTCCGCGAACACGAACAGCTGACCTGTGCTGCCGTACGGGAGGTCGCCGTTGTAGGGGCTGCCGAGCGCCTCCGAGACCGTCTCGCGCGCGGTCCCCGGCGCGACGACGAGCACCCGGTCCCAGGAGAAGCCGGCGAGCCGGCGCAGGTCGACCGCGCCGTCCCCGTCCTGCCCGATCGCGCGCGTCAACTCGAGCGCGAGCAGGTTGTCGACCGCGACGCGATCCTCTTCCCGCGTCGCGAACACCACGACCGCGAGCACCGCGAACGCGACCGCGAGCAGCGCGCCGACCGCGATCAGGGGTCGTGCCATCGGCCGAAGGCTAGCCCCCACCTAGACTCTCGACGGTCCATGAGCCCCGTGCACGAGCCACTGCCTGCGAACGTCTCCTTCCCGGCACTGGAGGAGCAGGTGCTCGCCCGCTGGCGCGAGCGCGACGTGTTCAAGGCGACGCTGCGCAATCGCGAGGGCGGGCCACCGTTCGTTTTCTACGAGGGACCGCCGACCGCCAACGGGTTCCCGGGCTCGCACCACGTGCTCGCGCGCGTCTTCAAGGACGTGTTCCCGCGCTACAAGACCATGACCGGGCATTACGTCGAGCGCAAGGCGGGCTGGGACACGCACGGGCTGCCGGTCGAGATCGCGGTCGAGCAGAGGCTGGGCTTCGAGTCCAAGGACGACATCGAGCGCTACGGCATCGCGGAGTTCAACCGCCAGTGCCGCGAGGCCGTGCTCGAGCACCTCGCCGACTGGCGCGCGCTGACCGAGCGGATCGGCTACTGGGTCGACATGGACGACGCCTACTACACGCTCGAGCCGAGCTACGTCGAGTCGGTCTGGTGGGCGCTCAAGACGATGTGGGACCGTGACCTGCTCTACGAGGGCCACAAGGTCGTCCCCTACTGCGCGCGCTGCGGCACAGCGCTCTCGTCGCACGAGGTCGCGCAGGGCTACAAGGACGTCGAGGACCCGTCGGTCTACGTGCGCTTCCCGGTCACGCGCCCGGCGGGCGCGCTGCGGTCGGGCGACGCGCTGCTGGCGTGGACGACGACGCCCTGGACGCTCGCCTCCCACGCGGCGCTGGCGGTCGATCCCGAGCTGACCTACGTGCGCACCGCGAACGGGGAGGTCCTGGCCGAGGCGCTCGCGCAACGCGTGCTCGGCGAGGCGGTCGAGATCACCGACCGCTTCAGCGGCGGCGAGCTGCTCGGCGCCGGCTACGAGCCGCCGTTCCCGTTCATCCCCAGCGAGGCGTTCGGCCCCAAGGGCCACACCGTGCTCCCGGCCGGCTTCGTGTCCGCGGACGACGGGACCGGGATCGTGCACACCTCGATCGCGTTCGGCGAGGACGACTTCCGGCTCGGCGCCGAGCAGGGCATCACAGTCATCAACCCCGTACGGGCAGACGGCACCTACGACGAGCGCATCGGCCCGTACGCGGGCCGCTGGGTCAAGGACGCCGACGCCGACCTCGTCGAGGACCTCCGCGCGCGCGGCCGGCTGCTGCGGGCGGAGACGCTCATGCACGCCTACCCGCACTGCTGGCGCTGCGGCACGCCGCTGATCTACTACGCCAAGCCGTCGTGGTACATCCGCACCTCGAGCCTGCGCGACCGGCTGCTCGCCGCGAACGAGACGGTCACATGGCACCCGGCCCACATCAAGCACGGGCGCTTCGGCAAGTGGCTGGAGAACAACGTCGACTGGGCGATCTCGCGCGAGCGCTATTGGGGCACGCCGCTGCCGGTCTGGCGCTGCGAGTCGGGCCACACGGAGTGCATCGGCTCGCTCGCCGAGGTGCAGTCGCGCTCCGGCCGCGAGCTGCCCGACCCGCACCGGCCCTACGTCGACGAGCACACCTGGCCGTGCGAGCAGTGCGACGGCGAGATGCGGCGCGTACCCGAGGTGATCGACGTCTGGTTCGACTCGGGCTCGATGCCCTTCGCCCAGCACCACGCGCCGTTCGAGAACGAGGAGCAGTTCCGCACGACGTTCCCGGCCGACTACATCTGCGAGGCGATCGACCAGACGCGCGGCTGGTTCTACTCGCTGCTGGCGATCTCGACGCTGCTGTTCGACCGGGCGCCCTACCGCACCGTGCTCTGCCTAGGGCACATCGCCGATCCCCAGGGCAAGAAGATGTCCAAGTCGCTGGGCAACATCGTCGTGCCCTGGGACGTCATCGGAGAGCACGGTGCGGACGCCTTCCGGTGGTACTACCTCGCATCCAAGCAGCCCTGGGACGGCTACCTGTTCTCGACCGAGACGGTCGGCGAGTCGGTGCGCCAGTTCATGCTGCAGCTCTGGAACACGTACGGCTTCTACGTGCTCTACGCGAACGCGAACGACGTCGCCGAGCCGGGCCAACCGGCGACGGAGCTCGACCGCTGGGCGATCTCGCGCCTCAACGCGACGATCGCGGAGGTCCGCGAGCGGATGGAGGGCTACGACGCGACGCGCGCTGGCCAGGCCATCGCGGCGTTCGTCGACGAGCTCTCGAACTGGTACGTGCGGCGCTCGCGCCGGCGCTTCTGGGACGGCGACCCGGCGGCGTTCGGGACGCTGCGCACCTGCCTCGTGGAGGTCGCGAAGCTGCTGGCGCCGTTCTGCCCGTTCCTCGCCGACGCGATCTTCGAGAACCTCGACGGCAGCCTCGACAGCGTGCACCTGTGCGACTTCCCGCAGGCCGGCGGACGCGATCTCGGGCTGGAGACGGCGATGGCCGTGGCGCGCGAGACGGTCCGGCTCGGGCTGGCGGCGCGCGGGCACGGCAAGCTCAAGGTGCGCCAGCCGCTGCGCGCGGCCGTCGTCGTCGCCGCGGGTGAGGAGCGGGCCGCGATCGAGCGGCTGGCCGAGACGGTGCGCGACGAGCTAAACGTCAAGGAGCTGCGCTTCGTCGCCGAGGCAGGCGAGCTCGGCTCGTACGACGTCAAGCCGAACTACCGCTCGCTCGGCCCGCGCTTCGGCAGGCAGATGCCGCAGGTGGCGGCCGCGGTGGCGGCGCTCGAGCCGGCGCACGTCGCGGCGTCGCTGCGCGACGGCGGCCGCGTCGGCATCAGCATCGACGGGCACGATCACGAGCTCGGCGGCGAGGATCTGACGCTCGCGCTCCAGCCGCTCGACGGCTACCAGCTCGAGCGCGAGGGCTCGCACGCGGTCGCGCTCGACCTCGGCCTCGACGAAGAGCTGCTGCGCGAGGGTCTCGCGCGCGAGATCGTCCATGCCGTGCAGAGCGCGCGCCGCGAGGCGGGGCTGCAGGTCGAGGACCGGATCGCGCTGGCGCTGGGCGGCGATCCCGAGGTGCTCGCGGCCGCCCGCGACCACGAGCGCTATCTGGCGCAGGAGACACTCGCGCTGAGCGTCGACTACGACGCGGGCGCCGGGGCGGAGGCGACCATCGACGGCCGCCGGCTCGTGGTCTCGGTGCGCGCGGTCTGACCTGAAGAGGGACTGTCCCCTCCGGCGAACCTAAAGAGGGACTGTCCCCCTTTATGCCAGCGCGGGCTCGATCTCGGCCTCGAGGCGCTTCTTGGGCATCGCGCCCTGGATCCGCTTCGCAACCTGGCCGTCCTTGAAGAGCAGCAGCGTCGGGATCGCCATGATCTGGTACTGGGACGCGGTCTGGACGTTCTCGTCCGTGTTGAGCTTCACGACCTTCAGCTCGGGCCGCTCGCCCGCGATCTCCTCCACGATCGGCGCCACCATGCGGCACGGACCGCACCACGGAGCCCAGAAGTCGACCAGCACCGGCTGGTCGGACTCGATGACCTCAGCCTGGAAGTTTCCGTCTGTGACCTCGTTGACGCCGGTCATTTCGCTCCTTGTCGCCTTGCGTTACTTCAGAAAGTATAGTACGTGCGGCGTAAGCCACACCTCGATCGCCGCGGCCGCCACGATCACTGGTACCGCGATCGCGGTAGTGACGAACGTGGCGGCGAGCAGTTCTTGCCACGCGCCGCGGCGGCTGGCGAGGATCCACGCAGCCAGCGGCAGGAACAGGGCGCACAGCTCGGGCAGCGCGTGCGGCAGCGAGCCGAGGAGCAGGAGCGCCGGGGAGATGTCGCGGTCGGCGGCCTTGATTGCGGCCACGGAGCCGAGCGCATAGGCCTGCGTGCTGAGCGAGAAGAGCGTTGCGGCGGCCACGAAGGCGATCGCCAGCCGGCCGGCCCGGTCGTGCACCCGCCGCCACCAGGCGCCGTAGTCCGCGGCGGCGATCGGCAGCGACGCGCCGGCGATGAACCCGGCCACGCAGGCCATCGCGTGCAGCGCCAGCACGAGCGCGTTGCGGTAGAGGATGAAGAAGAAGTCGCCCCATGCTCCGACAGGCCCGACGCCGACGAGCGGCCAGCCCGAGCTGTCGGGGATGCTCAGCGTCGCCACGACCCAGGTCGCAGCGAGCAGCGCGACCGCGACGGCGAGGCTGCCGGCCGCCCACGGCCCGACCGTCTGCAGCGGCCGACGCCGCCACGCGAGCAGCGCGGCTCGCGTGTCTGCCCAGCCGCGCACCAGTGCGAGTTGCTCGGACTCCATCCCGGACGTGGATCGGCACCGGGGCGCGTAGGCTAGAGCGGGTGACGAACGCCCAGATCGCAGCGGCCTTCGACGAGCTCGCCGACCTCTACGAGCTCGACGGCGCCGTGCAGTACCGGGTGCTCGCGTACCGCACCGCGGCCCGCACCGTGCGCGAGGCGTCCGTGTCCGTCGCACAGCTCGTGCGGGAGGGCCGCGTCACGGAGCTGTCGGGCATCGGAAAGACACTCGAGACCAAGCTCGAGACGCTGCTCGAGACCGGCGACACGAGCCAGGCGCAGAAGCTGCGTGCGCAGTTCCCGAGCGGTGTGATCGCGATGATGCACCTGCCGGGCTTCGGGCCCAAGCGCGCGCGGCGGCTCTACGACGAGCTCGGCATCGACTCGCTCGAGGCGCTGCGTGCGGCCGCGGAGCAGCAGAAGCTCCGCGGCCTGCGCGGCTTCGGGCCGAAGGTCGAGGAGAAGCTGCTCGAGCAGCTCGCGGCGGGCTACGACGGCCGTCCCGCGCCGCGCCTGCTCCTTTCGCGCGCGTTGCCGGTGGCCGAGCAGGTGGTCGATGCCCTGCGCGCAGTGCCGGGCGCCGAGCGCGTCGAGGTCGCCGGCTCGCTACGTCGCCAGGCGGACTCCGTCAAGGACCTCGACGTGATCGCCACGGCCGCCGATCCGGCAGCGCTCGTGCGTGCGCTGGCGGAGCTGCCGATCGTCGAGTCGGTCGACTCGTCGGGTGACGCGGGCGGCCGCGTCACGACGCACTCGGGGATGAAGGTCGACCTCAAGGTGGTCGAGCCCGACCAGTTCGGCAACGTGCTGCAGCACTTCACGGGCTCCAAGGAGCACAACGTGGCGCTGCGCGAATCCGCGGTCAAGCGCGGGCTGCACGTGTCGGAGTACGGGATCCTCGACGACGCCACGGGGGAGACGCTCCGCTGCGCGACCGAGGAGGAGGTCTACGCGAAGCTCGGCCTGGCCTGGATCCCGCCCGAGCTGCGCCAGGGACGCGGCGAGCTCGAGGCGGCCGCGGCGGGCGCGCTGCCCGAGCTCGTGACGCTGGCGGACGTACGCGGCGATCTGCACTCGCACACGCTGCTCTCGGATGGCAACCAGGACGTCGAGGCAATGGTCGAAGGCGCGCGCGCCCGCGGTTACGAATACCTCGCGATCACCGACCACTCCGCCTCGCACGGCTTCGGCAACGACGTGGACGCCGACGCGCTGCGCGTCCAGATCGAGCGCGTGCGCGCGCTGAACGCGACGCTCGACGACTTCGACGTCCTGATCGGGACGGAGACGAACATCCTCACCGACGGCTCGCTCGACTACGACGACGAGCTGCTCGAGCAGCTCGACTGGGTGGTCGCGTCGGTGCACACGTCGTTCGGGATGTCCGAGCGCGAGATGACCGCCAGGATGGTCGCGGCGATCCAGCACCCGCTCGTCGACGTGATCGCGCACCCGACGGGCCGCAAGATCGAGACCCGCGCGCCGTACGCGCTCGACGTCGAGCGCGTGATCGAGGCGGCCGCGCGCACCGGCACGATGCTCGAGATCAACGCGGCTCCCGACCGTCGCGACCTCGACGAAATCCACGCGCGCGCGGCCGCCGCGGCCGGCGTGCTGAT
>DASQMT010000172.1:0-3793 GCA_035645355.1 Solirubrobacteraceae bacterium
GCAGCGAGCTCGGCTCGCCTGCCAGCGTGCGCTCGCCCCACTCAAGCACCATCCCTCCGCTCAGCGTCCAGCCGCCGAGCAGCAACCCCTCTCCCGGATAGCGGGACACGCCGAGGCCTGCGATCGGCAGGGCCTCTGCGCGCGCGACGCCCACGATCATGGTGCTGCCGAGTACCAGCCCGGCATCCCCGGGCGCCGTGACCCCGGCCCCCGCCAGGTCCACGAAGCTGTCGTAGGTGCCGGCCAGTACGGGCACACCTTCGTCGAGCCCGAGCAGCTCGGCTCCGCGCGCGTCGAGTCGGCCCGCGATCGCTGCCGGATCGACGGGCGGCGGAAGCGGTGCAACTTGCTCGACGCCGGGCCAGACGTGATCGACGCGCGTCACCGCGTCCATCACCGGCGCCCCGACGCAGCTGCTGACAAGAAAGCCGGTGGCATCCATTGCCCAGGCCGCGCGCGCACGCAGCTCCGGTCGTTCCTCGACGATGCGCTGCAGGTGCGGCAGAGCGTGGTCAGCGACGCGCGCGCCCTCGCTCGGATCCAGGCGGGCACGCTGGGTCTGCGCGCGGCAGTCGAGCGAGAACAAGGGCGCGTTGGTGAGCGCCGCGCCGTTCCGGTCAACGAGCAGCGGCGCCGGACCCAGCGCTGCGATTCCGACGGTTCCGATCGGCGGGGAACCGGCGTCGGCGCGCGCGCGGCGTGCCGTCTCCCGCAAGCCGTCGAGCCAGTCGTGCGGGTCGTGCTCGGCGACCCCCGGCGCGCGGATCGCGCGCTGGTGCGAGCGGCGCCCAGTCCCAGCGAGGGTGCCGTCGGCACGTGTCACGGCGGCCCGGACGCCACTGATCCCGACATCGATCCCGAGCGCATGGAGCTCGCCGGCCAGGGGCATCCGGCGCGGATCGTACACGCACCCCTCGCCGTTGTTCAAATGGGAATCAGCCAGTTCAGATGGTGCTACGTTCCCGACGTGGACTCGCCCCCGGCCACGACTGCGCCCAAGCCGCGCATCCAGTCGGTCGCACGCGCACTTGCACTGCTCGACGAGATCGCTCACAGCCCAGCGGGGCGCACCGCACAGGAGTTGACGCGCGCCGTCGGGTTGAGCCGCGCGACGACGTATCACCTGCTGCACACGCTGACCGGTGCCGGCTACGTTGCCCGCGGCCCCGAACACCGCTACCGGCTCGCAATCGGGGTCGGCCCGCTGGTACAGGCGTTCGAGCGCCACGTCCTCCCGGACGACCTGCTGCCGATGGCGCGCGCGCTTGCGGCGCGCACCGGCGAGTCGGCGTACGTCGCGGCCCGCCAGGGCTCCGAGTTGGTGCTGCTTTGCAGCGTTCCCGGCCACCACCAGGTCGCCGTGGCCAACAGCACGCTCGGCCCGATCGACAACGGCCACGCCCGCGCCAGCGGGAAACTGTTGCTCGCACTGGCGCCTGAGGACGCGCGCGAGCGCTATCTCGCCGCCCACCCGTTGACGCGCGTGACGCGCGCGACCGTCACGTCGCGCGATGCGCTGCTGCGCGAGTTTGATCGCATCCGCGACGCCGGCTACGCCTCTGACGCCGAGGAGTTCCACGAAGGGGTGTGCTGCCTGGCGGCACCGCTCGGACGCGGCGGCTCCTCCTACGCGCTCGCGATTTCGGCACCTCGGGAGCGCTTTGAAGCGCTGCGCATCGAGTACCTCGAGACGCTACTAACGCTCGCGGATGGCTCGGTCGCGTAGCGCCAGTCTCATCATTTGCGCCGCTTAGTCTTTATTTGACATCCTACTCCGCGACGAAGTAGCGTCGCCGTGGTCGCCCGATGACCGTCTCGGAGCTCACGCCGATGTCCGTGCTGCCGGCCTACCGGTCGATGATCACGATCCGTGGGTTTGAGGAGCGGGCGCTCGCACTCCGCCGGGCAGACGAGATCGCGGGCTCGATCCACTTGTCGACCGGCCAGGAGGCGATCCCCGTGGGCGCGCTGGCCGCGCTTGAGCCGATCGACCGGGTCGTCGCGACCTACCGCGGTCACGGCTGGGCGATCGCCTGCGGCGTGCCCCTGGACGCGCTGATGGCAGAGGTCTGCCAGCGTGCGACCGGCGTCAACGGCGGGCGCGGAGGGTCTGCGCACCTGATGTCGCCGGCGCACGGATTGCTGGGCGAGAACTCGATCGTCGCCGCCGGCGCCCCGATCGCCGCCGGCGCAGCGCTGGCGTCCCAGGTCACCGGGAGCGGCCGTGTCGTGATCGTCAGCGTAGGCGACGGCGCGACGAGCCAGGGCGCGCTGCACGAGGCGCTCGTCTTCGCCGTTTTCAAGCAGCTGCCGCTGATCGTCATGTGCGAGAACAACGGCTGGTCAGAGATGACGCCGATCGACGCGATCGTGCCGGTCGAGCAGCTGTCCGGCCGCGCCGCGGGCTACGGGATGCCCGGCGTGACCATTGACGGCGACGATCCCGTCGTGGTGCAGGACGCGGTCGCGGAAGCGGCTGTGCGCGCCCGGGCCGGCGGTGGACCCAGCTTCATTGAGGCGCGCTGTCATCGCTTGGGCGCTCACTACAACGGCGACGTCGAGCACTACCGGCCGCAGGCCGATCGCGACGCCGCCGTCGCCGCCGACCCGGTCGCGGCACTGAGGCGCCGCCTACTCGCGGACGGCGCCGGCGAGTCGGAGCTCGCGGCTCTGGAGCGCGAGGTCGCCGAGCAGCTGGATGCGGCCTGCGATGCCGCCGTCGCGGCGCCGCCTCCCGACCCGTCCGGCGCGCGCGATCACGTGCACGGGCAGCCCGCCGGCGCGGCGGATACGGGCGAGCCGGCCAGCGAACAGGAGCTCACGTACGTCAAGGCGGTCACCGAGGCGCTGCGGCGTGAGCTGCGCGCCCGTCCCGATGTGGTCGTCTACGGCGAGGACGTCGGCGCTTCCGGCGGCATCTTCGGCGCTACGCGCCAGTTGCAGGACGAGTTCGGCGCAGAGCGGGTCTTTGACAGCCCGATCGCCGAGTCCGCGATCCTCGGCTCCGCCGTCGGCGCGGCGCTCGAAGGGCTGCGCCCGGTGGTCGAGATCATGTGGGGCGACTTCCTGCTCGTTGCCCTCGACCAGCTCATCAATCAGGCCGCGAACGTGCGCTACGTGAGCCGAGGCGAGCACTGCGCGCCGCTCGTCGTGCGAACACAGCAGGGCGCAACGCCGGGATCGTCTGCGCAGCATTCCCAGAGCCTGGAAGCGCTGCTCGCTCACATTCCCGGCCTCCGAGTGGGCGTCGCGGCGACCCCCCAGGACGCACATGCGATGCTGCGCGCGGCAATCGCTGACGACGACCCCGTCATCCTGTTCGAGTCGCGCGCGCTCTACCAAAGCAAGGGGATCGTGCGCCTTGGCGGCGAGCGCGAGGGTGTCGGGGGCGCCCGGCTCCGCCGAGAGGGCGGCGACGTCGCGATCGTGAGCTGGGGCTCCGCCGCGCTGCTGGCGCAAGCCGCGGCCGAGCAGCTCGCGGCCGACGGCATCGACGCGACGGTGCTCGACCTGCGCTGGCTCGCGCCGCTGGACGATGCAGCGATCGCCGCGGCGGTCGAGCGTACGGGACGCGTGCTGGTCGCCCACGAGGCCAACGTCACGGGGGGCTTCGGCGCGGAGATCGCCGCGCGGATCGGCGAGCGGGCGTTCGACGCGCTCGACGCGCCCGTCCGGCGCGTAGGGGCGCTCGACTCGCGGATCCCGCCTGCCCCGGGGCTGCGGGCGGCGTTGCTTCCCTCGGCCGACGGGATCGCGCGGGCGGCGACCGAACTCGTGCGGGTGGGTTGATGGG